>NZ_BAAAVT010000002.1:0-248114 GCF_039534665.1 Nesterenkonia aethiopica
CGGGATCGCTGCACGAACGGATAAGACTGCCCGGAACTTCCACGCTGGGCTCTGCCTCGCAGCGACTCTGCAATGGGTTTAGCAACACGCCCTAGGGGGGGCAACGCCGACGTCACGAGTGCAGAGTCTCCGGCGACAGTGCCGTTCGCGCGCTCCCATGTCGGTGCCTGTCGTGGGGGAGTCCAGCATGGGCAGGTGCCAACTTGTGGGTGCGATCGGTCGTGCTCGTCGAGAGCTTGATCACGCGGGTGACGGCCCGTACTATCGAGTCACTAACGCATCTTGCGGGCCATGACTGATCGGAGTTCCCATGTCAGGCGCGACGTTCCCACGTTCCGACGATCACCTGCTCACCCCGGAGAACAGTGCACTGGTCCTGATCGACTATCAGCCCGAGCAGATCAACACGGTGGCGTCTGTCGACCACGATTCTCTCATGCTGAACGCTGAAACGATCGCACGTGCGGCGCGTGCGTTCGAATTGCCCGTAGTCCTCAGCACAGTGGGTGTTGAGATGGGCGTGAACCGGGGTACCGACGAGCGCCTGCTCGATGCTCTCCCGGAAACGGACGAGATCGACCGCACGACGTTGAATTCGTGGGAGGACGCAGACTTCCGCGCGGCCGTGGAGTCCACAGGCCGGCGCAAGATTCTCATGACGGGATTGTGGACGGAAGTCTGCGTCGCATTTCCGACGCTTGACATGATTCGCCAGGGTTACGAGATCTACCCGGTGGTCGACGCGATCGGCGGCGTCAGCGCCATGGCACACGACAGTGCGATGGACCGCATGATCCAGGCAGGGGCCCACCCGGTGACTGCCGTCTCTGCCGTGGCGGAGCTGCAGCGTGACTGGGGACGGGACGGAGCCGATCGTCTGCGGTCCATCTTGCAATGGTACTTCGGCCGGCGGCAGGACGGGTGAGGTCGTTCGTCTGAGCCACGTGTTGGCTGGGAACACCTTCGACGCCAGCCGACGCCAGAGGTGACTGTGGCCGGGCGCCGCAGTCAAGGCATACCGAGAAGTTGGACCGTGCCCCGAGGAGACGTAGTGGAGCCATTCGCCCTCATTCCTGTCGAGCAGCTCTCCCGCGAGGAGCCCGTGGGCCGTCTGGTCGAAGGTGTCGACCTCGTGGCCCTTCGGGACGTCACCGACAGCCCTCGGTTCTACTACGGCCGATGCCAGCACCGAGGGGCGTTGCTCGCGGACGGGCATTTGGAGGGTCAGCACCTCGTGTGTACACTCCACGGTTCGACCTATGACTCCGAGACGGGTCGCAATGTGCGGTTCAAGGGTGCCGATCTCCAGTCCTTCACCTCTTGGGTGGAGGGTGGGACGCTGTACGTCGACGCCTCCGAGGTCCGGAGCTGGCGACAGGAGAACCCTCAGCCCTTCGACCGCAGTCGATACCAGGGGACATACGCGCCGACCAAGGGCATCGATGCAGAACCTCACGTGGCGAGCATTCAGTCTTTGGCGGAAAGGGGTCTCGATGGCGTCGGGCACCATGGCGAGGTTGCCGCCATGGGAGTCCCGCGCCAGGACCTGCCGCAGTGGGACGATATCCAGCTGCTGACTGCGCAGCTGGACAGACCGCCGTTGCTCGACGATGCTCCCGTGACCACGGATGTCGTCATCGGCCCGGGTGCAGCACGGCCTTTGGACCTTGCTGGACCCCTGCTGGTGTCAGACATGAGTTTCGGCGCGCTGTCAGCAGAATCGAAAGTTGCCATGGCCCGCGGGGCGGAGCGAGCGGGCACCGGCATCTGCTCAGGCGAGGGCGGTGTCCATCCGGAGGAGCACGCCGAGAACAGTCGATATCTCTATGAGTTGGCGTCGGGCAGGTTCGGGTTCTCTCAGGAACGAGTCTCGGCCAGCCGGGCTTTCCACTTCAAGCTGGGTCAGGCCGCCAAGACCGGCACGGGCGGCCACCTACCTGGACATAAGGTGACGCCGGAGATCGCCGAGGTGAGAGGGCTGGTCCCCGGTCAGGATGCGATATCCCCCTCGCGTTTCGTGGACCTCACGACGCCGGCCGACTTTGCTGAGGTCGCTGCCGAGATTCGGGAGTTCACCGGAGGCATCCCGGTCGGAGTGAAGCTGTCTGCGCAGCACATCGAACAGGATCTCGACGCTGCGTTGGCCATTGGGGTGGATTACGTGATCCTGGATGGCCGGGGCGGGGGAACGGGTGCTGCCCCTCTGCTCTTCCGTGACAACATCTCAATGCCCACGATTCCTGCGCTCAGCCGAGCTCGTCGGCACTTGGACGCGTCCGGCGCCGATGACGTCAGTCTGATCATCACCGGTGGACTGCGAGTCCCGGCTGACTTCATCAAGGCTTTGGCGCTGGGTGCGGACGCGGTGGCCCTGGCCAATTCCGCCATGCAGGCCATCGGTTGTGTGGGTATGCGGGCTTGTCACACGAATAGCTGTCCCGTCGGAATCGCCACCCAGAAGCCGCATCTGCGGTCTCGGTTGCCCGTTGAGGAGGCATCTCAGCGGCTGGCGCGGTTCATCACTTCCTCCGTCCATCTGATGACGGTGATGGCTCGGGCATGTGGGCACGACTCCCTGCGATCTTTCACTCCGGATGATCTGACCTCGTGGAATCCGACGACCGCTGCATTGGCCGGCATCGATTTCGCAGGGCCGGACCCCGATCGGTCAGGTCCGCAGAAGTCGGCCTGATCTTGTTCGACGGCACGAGAACCGACCACACCATGTGAGGTGACACGAGACGATGCAGACCCCCGTACCGGATTACCTCCAGGAGCTCCTGGAGGACATCATGTCCGACCGACGTGGCCACGTGGCCGACTACATCCCGGTGCTGGCTGAAGCAGAGCCTGACCAGTGCGCGGTCGCCCTGTCGACGGTCCATGGGAGCACGTATTCGGTCGGTGACGACGACGTCCAGTTCTCGGTCCAATCGATTTCGAAGCCGTTCGTGTATGCCGCGGCGCTCGAGGCGATGGGGGGCGATGCCGTAGATGGGAAGGTCGGTGTGGAGCCCTCTGGCGAGGCGTTCAACGAACTGTCCCTTGAGACCGGGACCCACCGGCCGAAGAATGCGATGATCAATGCGGGCGCCATCACGGTTCACAGCCTCTTCACCGCTGCGTCGGGCGATCACTCCGAGCGCGCCGCTGCCGTGACTCGGTTCCTTTCCCGCCTTGCCGGTCGCGATCTGTGTCTCGACGAGGAGGTCTTCCACTCGGAGCTGCAGACGGCGCATCGGAACCTCGCCATTGCGCATATGCTTCGGACGTATGACGTCTTGGCAGAGGACCCCCATGACGTCGTCCGTGGGTACACCGCGCAGTGCTCTGTCGCCGTGACCGTGAAGGATCTCTCTATGATGGCGGCTACCCTCGCCAACAGGGGGCGTCAGCCCAGGACGGGAGAGCAGGTTGTCAGCCCATGGGTAGCGCGTCGCACCCTGAGCGTCATGGCCGCCGCAGGGATGTACGACGGTGCCGGATCCTGGCTGACGTCGGTCGGCATCCCTGCTAAGAGCGGCGTGTCGGGTGGGCTGATCGGAGCCCTGCCTGGACAGGTCGGTGCAGCGGTCTTCTCGCCACGACTGGACGTCCAGGGCAACAGTTCTCGTGGGATTCGAGCCTTCTCGCGCCTTTCCGCTGACATGGGGATGCACCTGTTCGAATCTGAGGTACGCACCGACTCGGTGATCCATGGATGGTCCCAGGACTCTGACGGGGCGACGGTTCGACTGCAGGACGAGCTGCGCTTCACCGGAGCGGAAGTCTTGTTGAACCGACTGGAGGGGATACCGGCGGGCTCAGCACCCGTCCTGTTCGATCTCTCGAATCTCCATGCTGTGACGGATGTCGGGCGTCGGATGCTGCTGGAAGGTATGCGTAGACTCCGACTTGACGGGCACTCTATTCACCTGCATGACCCCCAGGGCCGACTGCCAGAACCTGATATGGGAGACGGGACCTTCCCCGAGCTCGTCGAGGAGCGGTGACCCATCTGTGCCAGGTCATAGAAGGCGCGCCAGAACCGTTCCTCCATCCGTTCCCAGGATCATCGATGGTGGGGGCACCGACGCTGTCCCGGAGGGAACTCCCCATCAACCCAGCCGACAAGGAGCTGAATCCATGAACACGAACGACGACTCTCACCGGGTCTTCCGCGATGATTCGAAGGGCCGATTTGAGATCACTGTGGAGGGAAAGACGGCGGGCTTCACCTACTTCGTCACAGCAGGCTCCCCAGGGGTCGCCGAGCGCGTCTTCTATCATACCGAGATCGCTGACTCCTATTCAGGCCAGGGCCTGGCGTCGAAACTCGTTGCGGAGGCCATGGACGATTCGGCGCAAGCTGGGACGAGCGTGGTGGCGGTCTGTCCGTATGTGAAGCGCTGGTTGGACTCGCATCCTGAGCACCCGGTGGGCCGGACATCGGCTACGCCTGCGCATCTGAGTCTGATCCCCCGAGCCTGATGGGGCGACCGCACGGCCACCTCCGTGCATGCACGTCGCGCTGTGTGCCACCATCGCAGAAAGGACCCGTGTGAAGCTGGCAAGGTCACTGGTGCGACGATTCGTCCACGCGTTGAGAGCCCTCGTCCCCATCCTCTGCGTGGTGGTCCTCTTTCAAGCGGCCGTCTTCCGTCAGATTCCAGACGGCTGGTACTCGATCGTGGTCGGCCTTCTCATTGTGGCCGCCGGGATCGCCTTCTTCCTCGAAGGGCTCGAGCGCAGCGTGTTTCCGGTCGGGAAGTCCATCACGAATAAGCTTGTGAAATCTGCCTCGATGTGGAAGTTGCTTCCCTTCTGCTTCGCCATTGGAGTGGCGGCCGTCATTGCGGAGCCGGCCCTGATCTCTGTTGCGGATCAGGCAGAACTCGTCAGCGAGGGTCGCCTCGACAGCCTCGTGCTGAGAGTGGTGATCGCGCTGAGTGTGGGTGCCGTGATGGTCCTCGGCGCCCTACGAGTGTTCCTGGGGTGGCCGCTGCACAGAATATTGATCATCGGCTACGGCGCTGTGATCGCACTGACCATCGCCGCACCTCCGGAGGTGGCGAGTCTCGCCTATGACTCGGGAGGGGTCACGACCAACATCGTGACCGTGCCGCTCATCGCTGCGATCGGGATCGGTATGGCCGCGTCGATCAGCGGTCGCAGCAGACTCCGTGACGGCTTCGGGCTCGTGGCGCTGTGCGTCATGGTTCCTATGATCAGCGTGCAGCTCTATGGCATTCTCGTCTACCAGTTCGGCGGGGCGGACACCGTGAGAGTCGATGAAGCGCAGGACTCGGGCGTCTGGTGGTTGGAGCTGCTGGTGGGCTTGGGGACCGTGGTGCGTGACGTGCTTCCGGTCATCCTCGTGGTGCTCGTCTTCCAGTTCGTCATCCTGCGCCGCCGACTGGGGAACCCTGTCCAGGCGACCGTAGGCTTCGGCATGGTCATTCTCGGGCTCTATGGGTTCATCGTCGGACTCGAGATCGGACTGCTGCCGATGGGTCGTCGAATGGCCGAGCAGCTCATCGACACGGATGTCCAGCTGCTCATCGTCGCGTTCGGTGTCCTGATCGGATTCGCCACCACCATGGCTGAACCCGCACTCATCGCCATCGCAGACGAGGCCGAAGAGATCTCTGAGAAGCGGTTGCGCGCGGGGACGCTCCGAATCCTCGTGGCCTGTGGCGTGTCCGCAGGAATAGGGATCGGGGTGCTTCGGATCCTGACGGGGGCACCGTTCGTCATGCTGATCGCCGGACTGTACCTGCTAGCGATCGTCCTGCTGATGCTGGCTCCGAAGGAACATGTCCCACTGGCGTTCGATCTCGGTGGAGTCACCACCAGCGAGATCACCGTTCCTCTCATCACCGCTCTAGGCATCGGGTTGGCTTCTGCGGTTCCCGGCAGAGACATGCTTATGGACGGATTCGGCCTGATAGCTTTCGCATCAGTCGGACCGGTCCTTGCGGTGCTCAGCTACGCTGTCATCGTTCGACTCACGGCGCGCACCGCCTCGCGCCCGACGATCCCTGTCACTTCGAAGGAGGCATGATGTCCCAGAAGGCCGTATTCGTCATCATTCCCGACGACCAGGAGGAGAAAGCCATCTCTCTCGTGGAGGACGCCGGAGCCACTGGTGTCACCGCCCTGTCTGCGCGGGGAGTCGGACGACAATCACGGAAGACGTTCTTCGGGGCGCGATTCGCCGGTGCGCAGACCGCGCTGGTGATGCTCCTCCCGGAGGACAAAGTGAAGCCGATCATGTCCTGCCTGGACGAGGTCATCTATGACGGCGACGACTCCCATGGGATCTGCTTCGCTGTGCCTGTCGAGCAGATTTCTCTGTCGCAGCTGGGCGGCGACGCGTCCTGAGGGATTCGCCGCGGGTGATCCGCGCGTGGATACCCCGGTGGGCTTTCTCCGACGAGGGCTGCCGCCACAGGAGAAGTGCTGTGCCCGTCGATGCCCTCTGAACGCACAGGACTGACACCCTGTGCGTTCAGAGGGCATCTGCTCCTGACTCAGCACAGCGTCTTGAGCCGGTCCCAGCAGCGACTTCCGCTCATGCGGCTCCTCCCGTGGCCAGCCGCATCATGTCGGTGTCGAGTCTGATCTCGGTCTCCTTTCCGCCCGCGCTGCCAAAGGAATGCTGGTACTTGTCCCAGGACGATTCCCGCAGCCGATGCTCGAAGCCGATGCTCATCTGGAGGAATAGCTCTCGGCCCGCCCGCTCGATGCGTGCGGAGAGAGCGCTGTCGTTCCAGTCCTCGGTAGACGCGAACAGGGAGGTCGGCGCCGTCATCGTCCGCAGGTAGGCGAAGAAGGGGCGCATCTGGTCATCGACGACCAGAGCATGGCGGGCTGTGCCGGCAGTGGCTGCGAGGGCAACGGGCTTGGCGATGAGCAGGTCGTTGTCCAAGATCTGAAAGAAGCTGGAGAACAGGCCGCTGGGTGCGGCCTTGTACACGGGGGTGCTGACGACGATCCCGTCAGCGTCCCTCAAGATGGCGATCGCGCGTTGCAGCCCTTCACCGAGGAATTGCGAGGTGATGGCGACCATGACTTCCTCAGCGAGGTTCCGCAGCTCAATGACGTCTGTCCGCACGGCGGTTCCCTCAGCCCGTGCCGACTCCGAGACGGCGGCGGCCGTACGATCGGCGAGCATCCGAGTCGATGACGGGTCGCCGGCTCCGGCGCTGACCACCGCCAGGCGCAGGGCATCGGAGACTCCTTGGGGCGTTGAGTTGTGGTCGCCGTCTGGTTTCTGTTCCACAGGGGTCATGGATTCGTCCCTTCTGAGAGTTTGCGGCACAGCCGTTCCAACTGCGCGATCTCGTCGCGGTCCAAGCGCGCACGCATGGCACCCGCGACGTCGACGGCGTGCCTGCGGCCGACGCGCCTCTGGACCTTCCTGCCTTCATCGGTGAGAGACAGTCTGGTGGCTCTCCGATCCTCTGGGTCAGGTCGCCGGGCGAGCAGACCCCGCGTGACCAGTCGGTCCACCAGCCGTGAGAGTGCAGGCTGGCTGAGCAGTACGTGCTGATGCAGCTCGCTCAGTCGCTGCGGGGCCTCACATTTCGACAACGAGTAGAGCACGTCGTACTCCTTAATGGAGATCTCGTCCCAGGCATCAGCGGCTGTCAGCTGCTTCATCAGCGCTGAATGGGCGCCAAGTAGTGCTTCCCAGGCATCATTCGCTCGGCGTGCCCAGGCGGTTTCCTGTGCGCTCGCCATGCTCAATGTGCTCCAGTCAGAGAGCCGTCGGTGTCCTGGTAGGGGGAGCCGCCGGTGACGTTGTCGCCGCGGTTGGCGTTGGGGCGGGGTTGGCGGGGCGCCGTGTCGCCGTACTTGGTCTTCACCCGGGCAGCGTGGGTCGGCGCTTCCGGCACGCCTGGGGCGCGTTTGGCGGCAAGCTCCTTGCGCAACACCGGGACCACCTCGGAGCCCAACATCTCGATCTGGTCCAGCACGGTCCCCAGTGGAAGGCCGGCGTGGTCGATGAGCCACATCTGGCGCTGATAGTCACCGAAGTGTTCACGGAAGGTCAGGGTCTTGTCGATGACCTCCTGCGGAGAACCCACCGAGAGCGGGGTCTGCTCAGCGAAGTCCTCCAGCCGGGGCCCGTGGCCGTAGACCGGCGCCTCGTTGAAGTAGGGGCGGAACTGCTTGAAGGCGTCTTGGGAGTTCTTGGCGATGAACGCCTGGCCACCCAGTCCCACGATGGCCTGTTCCTGAGTGCCATGACCGTGAGCCTCGTACCGTTGGCGGTAGAAGTTGATGAGTTGGATGTAGTGCTCCTTGGGCCAGAAGATGTGGTTGGCGAAGAATCCGTCACCGTAATACGCAGCCTGCTCAGCGATCTCGGGGGTTCGGATGGAGCCGTGCCAGACGAACGGGGCGACGTCGTCGAGCGGTCGAGGGGTAGACGTGAACCCCTGGAGGGACGTGCGGAACTTCCCTTCCCAATCGACGACGTCGTTGTGCCACAGCTCGTGCAGCAGGTTGTAGCTTTCCAACCCCAGTGGTAGGGACTGACGGATGTCGTGACCGAACCACGGGTAGACGGGAGCAGTGTTGCCGCGGCCCAGCATCAGGTCCATGCGGCCATCGGCCAGGTGCTGGAGCATCGCATACTCCTCGGCGATGCGCACTGGATCGTTGGTGGTGATGAGTGTGGTCGAGGTGGACAGGACCAGGTTCTTCGTCCTTGCCGCGATGTGGGAAAGCAAGGTCGCTGGTGATGACGAGAAGAACGGCGGGTTGTGGTGCTCGCCGATGGCGAACACGTCCAGCCCGACCTCTTCGGCCTTCTCGGCGATTGCGACGGCAGATTTGATGCGCTCAGCTTCACTGGGGGTGTAGCCGGTCGTGGGATCGCGGGTGATGTCGCTGACGGAGAAGAGTCCGAACTGCACGGCACTATCCTTTCGTTTGCATATATTGCGTATGCATTCAACAACATGAGGTGGGTTCTGGCTATTCCCGCCATGGGGTGGTCCGACGAGACGGCGGGGTCGAGCCGACGGTGGACGGATGTCGTCGGACGTGTGTCAGCGGGGTGACTGCGGTCGGATGAGAGTTTCTCCGAGCCTGCGAATCGATGGCACGGCTCGGGCTCCGTTGGCGCGGACGCGGGCGTCTGCCACGTCCTGCCGCGAGGCCACTCCGGGGAGGCCCCTGCCGTGCTCGGTGGTGAGCGTGACGATGATGCTCACCAGGACGAACGTCGACGCGGCAGCGGTCCCCGGGCTGGGCATCACCATCAGCAGGCCGAAGCCCACCGCGCCAGCGGTCGCGCGGAGCGCTCTGGCCAGCGGCTCGTGAAGATCGGAGCCCGTGTAGCGCAGCTGCACGGCGACGTCGCCCACCGACCTGCCGGTGCCCAGGATGAGCAGCAGCCAGACAGCGCAGGCGGACAGCATGCCAAGCGTCGTCGGGGTCTCGCCGAGGGCCGCCTCGCGGTCGTCCAGGACGTACAGGAGGCCAGCCCGCAGAGCAATCGTCACGGCGGCCGCGAAGAGGACACCGAGGCCGTCGCAGAGCATCGCCAGCAGGCGCCGGCCCCGTGTGACCTCGCGGGGCATCACGGCCTCCACGTGGGCCCGGATGCCGCGGCGTTCGCGGGGGATGAGCACCGCGATGACGGATCCGCAGACGGCGCCCAGAGTGTTCATCAGCAGATCATCGACGTCGAAGACCCGGTAGGCACACGGGTAGAGGCCCCAGACGCCGGTCAGCTGAGTGGTCTCGATGACTGCGGACACACACAGACCCACCACTGCCGCCGTGGGGATCCCCCGGTTCCCCAGGAGCCGGATGAAGAAGCCCAGCGGCACGAACAGCAGCACGTTCAGCGCCAGCTGAAGCACGGCGGGGTCGGTGAGCGTGGCGCGCGGCGGGCCCAGCGCGCCTCGGACATCATCGACGAAGCGCAGCGGATCCAGATTGGTCCCTGCGCAGGTGATCGTCTCAGGCGAGGGCAGGGGCAGCAACGTATAGGACCAGATGGCCCAGAAATAGACCAGTGCGGCGAACCAGACGAACAGACGCGTCGCGCTCAGCCGCCCCCGCACCCGATAGCTGACTACGACGAACGGCACGAACAGCGCGACCGCGGCGGCGAAGCCGACGCCGATGGCCAGCGCCCCGAGGATGACCTGCTGCTCCACGGGGGAAGCCTATCGCCGGCATGCGGGCCACGAGCTCCGCAGGATCCGCGCGAACCGTTCGCCGATGAGCGCGTGTGTGGCAGTGTCCGGGTGGAGAGCGTCCGGCAGGGGAAGCCGTTCCGCGTCTCGGGGCCCATAGAGGGACAGCCCGTCGACCAGATGCAGATGGGGATCGTCCTGGGCGCGTTCGCCCACGATCCGGGCCAGCTCCGCACGGACGACCGTCAACGTCAGGCGACCCTGCTCGACCTCAGCAGGGTCTCCGGCGGCGTGGAAGACGCGGCGCACGACGCCGTCAGGCCCCGCGTGATCAGTGGCGACCACGGGCCCGGGAGTGTGCTCCTGGATGCCGCACCACAACGGGGTCACCACATGCAGCGGGGTGGTCGGATGGCCGTCACGGATCGTGTCCAGGAAGCCATGGACCGCAGGGGAGAAGCTGCGCAGCCGGAACACATCGCCGTTGACCACGTTGATGCCCAGCTTCAGCGTGATCACATCCGCCGGCAGGTCCCGGATGGTCCGCGCGGTGAACTGGTCGAGCATCGCGTTGCCGGCCAGCCCCAGGTTCACCAGGTCGAGGCCTGCGGCCTGCGCCGCCACCGCCGGCCAAGTCCGTGACGGTCCCTCGGCGTCGGATCCGTGACTGATGGAGCTGCCGTGGTGCACCCACCGCGGACCGTCGGAGGGGGCCGGCGCCACTGGAGCATCCGCATGGATGTCCACCAGCTCCGCCGGCTCCTCATACGGCAGCCAGATCTCCACCAGCTTGTCGCCCGCGGGGAGCAGTCCGTCCGGGGCCGATCCGGAGACGTCCACCTGCCACAGCCCGGGATCCTCTGCCGTCCGGACTGGCTCCGACCCACGCTGCTCGAGCGGCTGAGCGACAGGACAGCTCAGCAGGGAGCCGTCGACCAGTACGTCATGCAGCGGAGCCGGGCGAGTGGGATCATCCCGGGCCCCCAGGTCGGTGGGCAGCACGGTGACCATCAGCCGCCGGGCCGCCGTGCGCAGCCGCAGCCGCACTCCTGCCGGCGCGGCGGCCACAGCCGCTGTGCCCGGGTCATGGATCTGCCGCCGGGCCGGCGTCGGAAGCCGGTGCGGGACCACTCCGCGGAGACCCGGGGCGAGCTCCACCGCGCCGTGGACGTGAAGGGCTTCGATCGGACACGTCAGCGCAGAATCACAGGACACGTCGGTCATGGATCGACAGTCTACTGAGCCCTGCGGCGTGGACGGGTCCGGCTCCGCTCGACGGACGGATCAGCGGGAGCGGCCTCGCACCGGCTCACGGTCAGAGCGTGTCAGCAGCGACCGCAGGCCGCCGGCGGCCAGTCCGGTCACCGCACCGACTGCCACACCGGTGAACAGGCTGGACACCGTGGCGGCCCCGCGGGTGATGAGGACATGCGCCGCCGGCGGCAGATCCTCGAAGTTCCCGCCCAGCCGCACATCGGCACCCGCCACGTTGAGGTCCCAGAGGACCAGGTGCAGGACGGCGAGCAGCACGCCGTACACCGCGCCCACCGCGAGCAGAGCCAGGAACGGACGGCGCAGACGCATCACGACGGCGACCGCCACCCACACCAGCGGCGGCCCCACGGCCAGAGCAGCATTGAGGACCGAGCCCGGCGTGATCAGGTGCAGGTCATGCAGTACCACACGGGGCACGGCCAGGAGGGCCAGGGCGACGGCGCCGTACCAGGGCAGCGACGGGCCGGTGCGCCCAGCCAGCCCGTCGGGCGGAGGGCGATGCGGCGATGCGGGGTTCTGCGAGGTGTCCATGGGAACCAGCATCGCCTCGGGGAGAGGCCGGCCGAATCCGTCTTCAGGCGAGAGACCGGATCGCCGCCAGGCGACACCCCAGACCTCCTGGGGCGATCACCTCTGGCCCAGGCCCGGCCTACACTGGGCCCATGGCACAGGCGGACCCCGAGGACGAGCGACGGGGCGTCGGCATGACCAGGCCGCAGGGCCTGGACATCGCGATGGCGCTCGCGGTCACCGCCACCCTGTCGATCATGATCTCAGCGGACCAGGCGGGGGACCGTGCCCCGGACGTTCTCGCCTACCTCTGGGCCGCCGGGCTCGGTGCGCTGATGCTCGTGCGCCGCAGCCACCCGCTGCTGGTGCTCTGGCTCACCGTGCTCGGCCTGTTCGCCTACTACAGCATCGGCTATCCGGTGGTGGGACTCAGCGTGCCCACCGCTGCGGCCCTGTTCTCCGCCGCCGAGCAGCGTGGTCCCCGCTGGCCGGCGCTCGCCGCCGTCGTGCTGCTGCTGGTCAGCTACACGGCGCGGCTCCTGCAGGGCCAGGATCCGGTCCAGATCCTCGGCTACGAGGCGGCGGGACATGTGGCGCTGATGGCCGCAGCGATCGCTCTGGGCGATGCCCTGAGGACACGCCGCCGTCTCCAGCGCCGCACCGACGAGCTGGTGGAGACCAGCGTGCGCCTGGAACGCAGCCGAGCCGCCCGTCAGCGCAGTGACGACCGCACGGCGCTGGCTCGGGAGCTGCATGATTCGCTCGGACATCAGATCTCCGTGATCACCCTGCATGCCGATCTGGCCCGAGAGGCCGCCGAGGACGATCCCGGCGCCGCACAGGAGGCCATGGACGTCGTGGCTCGCACCGGCCGCACCATGCTCGATGAGCTGCGCAGCACGGTCCGCCAGCTCCGGAAGGAGGCCGATGGGGACGATGCGGAGGACCCTGACCACGCCGCTGTCGCCGTGAGCGCCCCGTCCAGAGTGCCGCCCACGCTCCACGGCCTTCGGCGATCCGTCATCCCGGCGCTCCCGCTGCGCATCAGCTGTCACATCGAGGTCCCGGTGGCGCTGCCGCCGGCCCGGGAGGCGGCGGCCCATCGGATCGCCCAGGAGGCGCTGACCAACATCGTCCGGCATTCCCGGGCCGAGGAGGCTCGGCTGTGGATCGGGCTGACGGACGGCGGACTGGGGGTCGAGGTCGAGGATCCCGGGCCGCGGCGGGATCCTGCCGCCGCGCACCACGGAAGCCGCCCGGCGGCCGGTCATGGGCTGCAAGGCATGCGGGAGCGCGCGGAGGCCTGCGGCGGATCGCTCGACGCGAGACCACAGGCCGACGGCTTCTTGGTGCGGGCCCTGCTGCCGCTGTCTTCGGACCCCGAGGAGCATCGCCGCCCGCCTGCTGCCCCAGGGAGGACACCGTGACCATCCATGTCGTGCTCGCCGATGATCAGGACCTCGTCCGGGCGGGGATCCGGGCGCTGCTGGCCCGCGGAGCGCAGGAGGGCGGCGCCTCCGGGACTCTGGGCGACGAGCCCCTGGAGGTCGTAGGGGAGGCCGTCGACGGCGACGACGCGCTGCGCGTGGTCCGTCGGACCCGCCCTGATGTGGTCCTGATGGACCTGCGCATGCCCGGCACCGACGGAGTCGCCGCCACGCGAGCGATCCGCGCCGACCCGCAGCTGGACGGTGTGCGCGTGCTCATCCTGACCACCTTCGACGACGACGCCGACGTCCTCGACGCCGTCCGCGCCGGAGCGGCCGGATACCTGCTCAAGGACACGCCCGCCGAGCAGCTGAGGGGCGCGGTGAGGACCGCTGCCGAGGGCGGAAACCTGCTCTCTCCGCAGATCGCACCCCGCCTCATGGAGCACGTGGCAGCGCTGCCGAGCCCTGCCGGCGACTCAGATGACGGCGCCGGACTCGATCTCAGCGAGCTGACCGACCGCGAGCATGAGGTGCTGCGCGCGGTGGCCCAGGGCCTGACCAATGCCGAGATCGGTGCCACCCTGCATCTGAGCCCGGCCACGGCGCGCACCTACGTGAGTCGGATCCTGCACAAGCTCCATGCCCGAGACCGCACCGAGCTGGCCATCCTCGCCCATCGGGCGGGACTGGGGCCTCCCGAGCCCCGGGGCTGAACCGGATCCCGTGCCTGATCCCCGTGCCCGAGCCCTTACCTGCTGCGTTTCCCCGCCGTTCACCTGCTCACGTCAGTCTGGAGTCCTGTGACCCCTTCTTCACCGTCCCACGGCCCCGCCCGTGCTCATGACGGCAGTGTCCTCGAGGTCTTCCTCGTCTTCCTCCGTCTCGGGCTGACGTCCTTCGGCGGCCCTGTGGCTCACCTCGCCTACTTCCGCGAGGCCTTCGTGGAACGCCGTCGATGGCTCAGCGAGAAGGCGTATGCGGACCTCGTCGCCCTGTGCCAGTTCCTGCCCGGCCCGGCCTCCAGCCAGGTGGGCATGGCCCTGGGGCTCCAGCGGGCCGGCTGGGGCGGCATGGCCGCGGCCTGGTTCGCCTTCACGATGCCGTCGGTGGTCCTGCTGGTCGTCGTCGCCTACGGGGTCTCCGCCGTCGGTGACGTCTCCGACGCCGGGTGGATCCATGGGCTGAAGGCCGCGGCTGTGGCGGTCGTCGCCCACGCGGTGCTGGGGATGGCCCGGACGCTGACCCCGGACGCGGCCCGCGCCACCATCGCGGCGCTGGCGATGATCACCGTGGTGCTGGTCCCGCACCCGTTCATCCAGGTCGCTGCGATCGCCGCGTCAGGAGTGATCGGTCTGGTGTGGCTGCGGCCCGAGACCCCGCAGGCGCGGGAGGAGGATGCCTTCACCGTGGCCGTCTCCCGCCGTGTCGCCGCCGCCGCGCTGGTGCTCTTCGGGATCCTGCTGGTGGGCCTGCCGCTGCTGGTGGCCGCGGCCGGGTCAGCGGCCTGGCACGGAGCGGCCCAGCTGGTGGACCTGTTCTACCGGGCCGGCGCCCTCGTGTTCGGCGGTGGACACGTGGTCCTGCCGCTGCTGGAAGCCGAGACGGTCGGTTCGGGCCTCGTGGACCCTGAGGTCTTCCTCGCCGGCTACGGCGCGGCCCAGGCGGTGCCGGGGCCCCTGTTCACCTTCGCCGGATACCTGGGGGCCTCCACCACCTCCGGTCCCAGCGGCGTGGTGGGGGCGCTGATCGCGGTGGCGGCCATCTTCCTTCCCGCGGCACTGCTGGTGGTGGGCGCCCTGCCCTTCTGGGAAGCGCTGCGCGGCGCCCCGCTGGCCCGACGCGCACTGACCGGTGTCAACGCCGGGGTGGTCGGAATCCTCGCCGCCGCCCTGTATGACCCGGTCTTCACCGCCGGAGTCCTCGACGTGGGTCCGGGGGCCCTCGGGCTGGTCGTCGGGGCATTCATCGCGCTGAACAGCTGGAGGGTGCCGGCGTGGGCGGTCGTCCTCGTCGCCGGCGTGCTGGGGTGGCTTGTGCTGTGACGGGCCCACGCGCCGTCGAGAGGCGATCAGCCGGGAACGTGGGTGTGAGGGCGCCCACCGCGCTGGACTAGACTCGATCATCGGCACGGGGTGCCGCGTCCCCGCAGGGGACCTGGCTGAGACCACACCCGTTGAACCTGCACCTGATCATGCTCGCGAAGGGATGCCCGATGACCTCACCCGCCTCTGCACCGCGCCGCTCCCCGTCAGGCGTCCGGGAGATCCCCAACGTGCTGTCCATCGCCGGGACGGACCCCACCGGCGGGGCCGGCATCCAGGCCGACCTGAAGAGCTTCGCCGCCCACGGAGCCTACGGCATGGCGGTGGTCACCGCACTGGTGGCGCAGAACACCGAAGGTGTCCGTGACATCCACCTGCCGCCGGTGACGTTCCTTCGTGCGCAGCTGGACGCTGTCAGTGACGATGTCGCTCTCGATGCGGTCAAGGTCGGCATGCTCGGCACCGTGGAGGTCATCGAGACCGTCGCCCAGTGGTGGGACGGCCTGCCGGACCGACCGTGGCTGGTGGTGGACCCGGTGATGGTCGCCACCTCGGGGGATCGGCTCCTCCAGGCGGATGCCGAGCAGGCGCTCATCGAGTTCCTGCACCGTGCGGACCTCATCACCCCGAACATCCCCGAGCTGGCTCTGCTGGCCGGGCAGGAGCCGGCCGCCGACGCAGCGACGCTGGTCCGGCAGGCGCGGAGCGTCGCCGACGCCCACGGCGTGGTGGTCCTGGCCAAGGGTGGACACTTCGACGACGACGAGGTCGAGGACATCCTGGTGCATCCGGCCGACGACGACGGCGCGCGCCCGGACGAGGGCCGGCACGTCTCCGAACGGGTGCGCACCACCAGCACCCACGGCACCGGCTGCTCGGTGTCCTCCGCACTGGCGGCGCTGCGGGCGCGAGGTCTCAGCTGGGATGAGGCCGTGCCCCAGGTCAAGGTGTGGATGACTGAGGCGCTGCGCGACACGCAGCGCCTCAACGTCGGGCACGGGCACGGGCCCATCCAGCACTTCGCCCAGCTGTGGGGGACGCAGGGCTGATCCGGACGCTGGACCGGCTCGCAGACGACGGACCCGCTGGGTGCCTGGACGCCGGCCGGTTGCCGCTCTGTGCGCGGCTCAGTTCTGCTGCGAGGAGGCCTGCTGTGCGATGTCCTCCCACTTCCACGCGGCGCTGGAGGCCTGTTCTCCGGGGAACTCGCTCTCGGGCACGTCCTCGTCGGGGAACCACGGTCCGGTGCGAGGGCGGTCGGCGGCGGCCGGCGTCGGACCGGTCGCACCCTGCCCGGAGCTCGGCGCCTGTTCCTTCAGGGCGGTGACGCGATCCCGGATGTCCGCCATCTGGCGGTCCAGCGCGGCGGCCTTCTCGGCAGCGTCGCGCAGCTGGTCGTGGATGTCGTCAGGGACCTCACCGGAGTAGGTGTAGTAGATCTTGTGCTCCAGGGAGGCCCAGAAGTCCATCGCCACCGTGCGGATCTGCACCTCCACGTAGACGAACTCGGTCCGGTTGGAGAGGAACACCGGAACCTGCACGATCACGTGCAGGCTCTGATACCCGTTCGGCTTGGGGCTGCGGATGTAGTCCTTGACCTCCACCACGCGCAGGTCCGGCTGGCTGCACAGCATCTCGGCGACCCAATAGGCGTCGGAGACGAAGGAGGTGGTGATCCGGATCCCGGCGATGTCGCGGATGGAGCCGCGGATGCCCTCCAGGGTGGGCTCGCAGCCGTAGCGCTGGACCTTGTCCAGGATCCGGTCCAGTGACTTCAGCCGGAAGTTGACGTGCTCGATGGGGGAATAGTCCCGGGTGTGCTCGAACTCCTCGCGCAGCACGTTGATCTTGGTCAGCACCTCGTCTATGCCGAACTTGTAGTGCAGCTGGAACTCGGTGAGCTGGCGGCGGATGTCGACCATGCGCGGCACTGCCCCGGTGGTGCCGTTCTTGCCGGCGTTGGTGTGCAGCTGCCGCAGCAGCTGCTGGTAGGTGTCGTCGTCGGCGACGGCGTCGGTGCGGGCGATCGCGGCGCCACGGGTGCGGCCTGCCTGGCGCGGGGGCTGGTCCTCCGCGTCGTCGGCGCGCGTCGGGCCGTCCGGGCGAGAGCGGCCGGGGGAGGGAGAGTGCTGCTCACGGGGGGAAGGGCTGGGCCCATCGGCAGACAGGAGACGGCTGTCGGCCTCAGTGGACTGGCCAGTGGACATGGTCACTCCTTCGTATTCCGTCCCGGCGCGTCGATACGAGCCGGGGTGTCGAGTCGGTGCAGCTCGACCCCTTCGATTGTCGACCCTAGGAGCGGAACCTGTGAAGTTCCTCGACGCATGTGGCCGAATCGAGACCTGGGAGCTGTTCTCCGCGGACCGCGCGTGGTGCTGCTCATGCCGATGCTCACCTCGATGCTCACCTCGCTGCTCAGGCCGATGCTCAGGCCGCCGGCCTACGTCGCGGGACGCCTCAGCCCTCTGCCACCGCCTGGTCCCGGTGCTGGCCGTACGCCAGGCGGTCCGCGGAGATCTGGTCCAGCACCAGATCGGTGACCAGACCCGCGGCCAGGGCCCCGCGCAGCGCGGGCACCTTGTGGGGACCGTTGACCACGCACACGCGCCGCGGCACCTCCACGAGCTCCGTGGGCACCGGTCCGGAGCCCCTGCTGTTCAGTGCGATGTCCTCCCAGCTGCCGTCGGCCCGGAGGAACACGGTGCACACGTCACCCACCACCTGCTCGGCGCTGAGCGCGTTCAGGTCGTCTCGGCTGAGGTATCCGCCGGAGTAGACCTGGGAGGCCTGGCCCTCCGCGAAGGTCCCGACCCCGAAGACCGCGAGGGAGGCGCGGCGGTGCATGTCCAGGATGCGGCGGGTCGAGCGTTCCCGCCACAGCGCCTTCTTCGTCTCCTCGTAGTCGAAGAACGCCGGCACGGCGAACACGTGGGCCCGGGCGCCGTAGGCCGCGGCGAACCGCTCCACCACGCCGATTCCGGTCCCGAGCGGAGCACCGATGCCTTCCGGCTCCGAGTTCACCGCGCCGTTGAGCTGCACCACATGCAGGTCGGGGACCTCGCGCCGGTTCAGCCGCGCCACCACCGAGGTCATCGTCTGGCCCCAGGCCACGCCCACCACAGCTCCCGGGGTGACGAGCCGGTCGATGAGCCCGGCGGCCAGCACCGAGACGCTGTCGCTGCGACGTGCGGGGTCGTCCCCGCGTTCGGAGACGGCCACATGGGCGCGCACCCCGTAGAGCTCACCGATCCGGTGCTCCAGGGCGCTGGTGCGGTCCACCGGGGGATGCAGCGAGATCCTGACGATGCCCTGCCGGCGTGCCTGCTGCAGGAGCCGGGACACGGTGGAGCGGGAGACGCCGAGCTCCGCCGCGACGGACTGCATGGTCCGATGCTCGCCGTAGTACATCCGTGCAGCGTGGTACTCCGCCTTCTCGCGGTATGAGGCCTTCATGGTGTGCAGTATGCCCCAATGGTGCACGTTTGTGCAGAATGCTTGAGAAGATGCGCTGGACCCGATGAGATGGACCACACATCACCGTCCACGTGACAAGGAGATCGCCGGTGAGAGCAGAGCCGCTCAGCACAGAGACCCGCCGCGAGGCCCTCGAGGCGATGGCGGGGACCAGTCCCGAGGACCCCTTGGACGTCCTCGTCGTCGGCGGTGGAGTCGTCGGCGCCGCCGCAGCCTTCGACGCCGCCACGCGCGGACTCCGCGTCGGCCTGGTGGAGTTGCAGGACCTCGCCCAGGGCACCTCGTCCCGCTCCTCGAAGCTCGTTCATGGCGGGCTGCGCTATCTGCAGATGCTCGACTTCAAGCTGGTCTCTGAGGCTCTCCGGGAGCGCGACCTGCTGCTGAAGCACACCGCGCCGCATCTGGTGCGGGCCCTGCCGTTCGTCTTCCCGTTCGAGAAGCGCGTGCTGGACCGAGCGTTCATCGGCTCCGGGGTCTCCCTCTATGACGCGATGTCCATGCGTCCCGGGGAGAAGCGCCCGGTGCCGTTCCATCGGCATCTCTCCCGCGCGCGGCTGCGGCAGCGCTTCCCGGGCCTGGACCATGACAAGTTCATCGGCGCCCTGGAGTACTACGACGCCCAGGTCGACGACGCGCGGCTGGTCATGACGCTGGCTCGCAGCGCCCACAGTCTCGGCGCCCTGGTGGCGACCCGTACGGAGGTCATCGAGTACCTGCGTGCGGGTGCGGCCGACACCGCAGACGCCGAGGCCGCCGCCGCCGAGGATGCTCCCGTCCAGGGAGTGGCCGTGCGAGACCGCGAGACCGGTGAGCGCCTCGAGATCCATGCGCGGGAGACGGTGCTGGCCGCCGGCGTCTGGACGGGTCGGCAGCAGGAGGCCGCCGAGGTCCCGTCGGGGCTGAAGGTGCTGGCCTCCAAGGGCATCCACATCACTGTGCCGAAGGACCGGATCTCCGCCGACGACCATGTCGGCGTCATCACCCAGACCGAGAAGTCCGTCCTGTTCATCATCCCCATGGGGCGCTACTGGTCCATCGGCACCACCGACACCGCGTGGCATGAGGACATCGACACCCCTGCGCCCACCGCGGAGGACATCGACTACGTGCTCGAGCACGCCAATGCGGTGCTGGAGTCCGACCTCAGCCGTGACGACGTCATCGGCACGTGGGCCGGCCTGCGTCCGCTGCTGCAGCCGGTGGAGACCGACGAGTCGAAGAGCTCCAAGGTCTCCCGCGAGCACACCGTCATGCGTCTGGCCCCCGGGCTCTCCGCCGTGGCGGGAGGCAAGCTGACGACCTACCGGGTCATGGCGGAGGACGTCATCACCTTCGCCCTCGGGGACCGGCAGGTCCACCGCGAGAGTCTGACCCATGCCATGCCGCTGCTCGGCGGGCAGGGATACAGCGAGTGGGAGGCCCGGGCGCCGGAGATCGGTCAGACCCACGGCTGGTCGGACGAGACGGTGGACCGGCTGCTCAACCGATACGGCTCGCTGCTTCCGGAGCTGCTGGCCCTGGTCGAAGAAGACCCTGCTCTCGGCGAGGAGGCGCCCGGCACCGGGGGGCACCTCCGGGTGGAGTTCCTCTATGCCGCCCGTGCCGAGGGCGCCCTCCACCTGGAGGACCTCCTCGAGCGGCGCACCCGGGTCTTCCACGAGGTCCCGGACCGCGGGTTGGGCGCCATGGACGCCGTGATCGAGATCGTCGCACCGGCCCTGGGCTGGGACGAGGCCGCTGTCGCGCGTGAGAAGCAGGCCTTCACACAGGTGGTCGAGGCGCACCTGGCCGCTGAACGCACCACCAGCGACGCCGAGGCGGCTGCGCTGGTGGCGGAGGCCACGCCGGACTACCTCGCTCGGTGACCCTGATCTGACGTCGCCGCCCGGCAGGAGTCGGCGGCGACGTCCGGGTGTCTCGCCCGTCCCTGATCGGACGGGCAGAGGTCCACCCTGAATGGACTGTGAGATACAGCACAGCCAAACGGCGAAATGTTCGTCCGCTCACAGGTATCATCATCCGCACCTCGTTCAATGATGAATGGCAATAGGAGAGGGACCAATGGAAACGATCTTCCTGTTTGAGATCATGGGCACCGCGATGCTCATCCTCATGGGTGCCGGCGTGGTCGCCAACGCGATCCTGGCCGGGACCAAGGGGCTGGGCGGCGGCTGGCTGCTCATCAACTTCGGCTGGGGCCTCGGCGTCTTCGCCGGTGTCTATGTGGCCTACGGGTCCGGAGCCCACATCAACCCGGCGGTGACCGTCGGCCTGATGACCTCCGGGGCTGAGGAGTTCGCCCCGGGCATCGCGGCCACCGTGCCGCATATGTTCGCCTACTTCGCGGCCCAGCTGATCGGTGCCTTCATCGGCGCGGTCCTGGCCTGGCTGGCCTACAAGAAGCACTTCGACGCCGAGACTGACGCAGGCAAGATCCTCGGCGTCTTCTCGACCGGACCGGAGAAGCGGGCCTACGGCTGGAACGTCGTCACCGAGGTCATCGGCACCTATGTGCTGGTCCTGCTGGTGCTGATGTTCGGCGAGACCCCCTCGGAGCTCGGCCCGCTGGCCGTGGCGCTGGTCGTCGTCGGCATCGGTGCCTCGATCGGTGGTCCCACCGGCTATGCGATCAACCCCGCCCGTGACCTCGGTCCCCGCATCGCCCACGCGCTGCTGCCCATCGGCAACAAGGGGTCGAGCGACTGGGCCTACTCCTGGGTGCCCATCGTCGGCCCGATCCTGGGCGCGATCCTCGCCGGAACCACCGTCCAGGTCCTGCCGCTGCTCAGCTGAGCTCCGCACGAGGGGGCTGACGCGCCGCCCAGTCTCCAGGCAGACTGAAGACATCACGACCAGCAGTCCGACCAGCAGCCGCACAGCGCGGCACATTCCCCTGGGAAGGAACCAGACCCATGAACGACTACGTCCTCTCGATCGACCAAGGCACCACCTCCACGCGAGCCGTCGTCTTCGACCACGGCGGACAGATCGTCGGCAGCGGGCAGAAGGAGCACGAGCAGATCCTGCCCCGCGCCGGCTGGGTCGAGCACGACCCGCAGGAGATCTGGCGCAACACCCGCGAGGTCGTCGGCCTGGCTCTGGCCGACGCCAACATCAACCGGCACAGCCTCGCCGCCGTCGGCATCACCAATCAGCGGGAGACCACCGCCGTCTGGGACCGCCACACCGGCGAGCCGGTCCACAATGCCATCGTCTGGCAGGACACCCGCACCCAGGCGATCTGCGACGAGCTCGCAGGCGACGTCGGTCCAGAGCGCTACAAGGAGCGAGTGGGCCTTCCGCTAGCCACCTACTTCGCCGGCCCCAAGATCCGCTGGATCCTCGACAATGTCGAGGGGGCTCGGGAGCGTGCCGAGGCCGGCGACCTGATGTTCGGCACCATGGACTCCTGGCTGGTGTGGAACATGACCGGCGGCCCCAACGGCGGAGTGCACATCACTGACGTCACCAACGCCTCGCGCACGATGCTGATGAACATCGACACCTTGGACTGGAACGAGGAGATCTGCGCGGACATGGGGGTCCCGACCTCCATGCTTCCGGAGATCCGCTCCTCCTCCGAGGTCTACGGCCATGGCCACAAGCAGGGTCTGCTCATCGACACCCCGATCTCCGGCATCCTGGGTGACCAGCAGGCTGCCACTTTCGGTCAGGCATGCTTCGAGCCGGGCATGGGCAAGAACACCTACGGCACCGGAAACTTCATGCTGATGAACACCGGGGAGGACGTCGTCCGCTCCGAGAACGGCCTGCTGACCACGGTGGCGTACAAGATCGGAGAGCAGAACACCATCTATGCCCTCGAGGGCGCCGTGGCCGTGACCGGATCCCTGGTCCAGTGGCTGCGCGACAACTTGGGCATCATCCGCAGCGCTCCGGAGTCGGAGGAGAAGGCCAAGAAGGTCGAGGACAACGGCGGGGCCTATATCGTCCCGGCCTTCTCCGGGCTGTTCGCCCCCTACTGGAAGTCGGATGCCCGCGGAGTGATCGTGGGTCTGACGCGGTACGTCAACCAGAACCACCTGTGCCGGGCCGCCCTGGAGTCGGTCGCCTACCAGAGCGCGGAGGTGGTGGAGTCCATGGACGAGGACGCCGGTCGCCCTCTCACCGAGCTGAAGGTCGACGGCGGCATGGTCGTCAACGAGACCTTGATGCAGTTCCAGGCAGACATCCTCGGCGTGGACGTGGTGCGCCCGCAGGTCATCGAGACCACGGCGCTCGGCGCCGCCTATGCGGCGGGGCTCGCGGTCGGCTTCTGGAAGGGCACCGAGGAGGTCACCGCGAACTGGGCGGAGGACAAGCGCTGGAGCCCGACCATGGACGCCGCCGAGCGCGAGCGGTCCCTGAGGCTGTGGAAGAAGGCCGTCGAGCGGTCCTTCGACTGGGTGGATGAGGACACGGCCTGAGGCGCACCCGGGCGCGGCCTGACCATCACGACGGCGGGGCTGATCTCTTCGAGGAGGTCAGCCCCGCCGTCGTGTGTCCCGACGTACGTGCGCGACGTGCTCCACGCTGTGCCGGATCGTCCCGGTCAGAGCTGCCTCGTCCTGCCGGGTCAGCAGGTCGCTCGGAATCATCCAGGAGCCGCCGACGGCGAGGACGGAAGGCAGTCCCAGGTAGTCAGGGAGGGTCCGGGTCGTCACCCCTCCGGTGGGCATGAATCGCACCTGGGGGAACGGGGCGCTGAGTGCGCTGATGGCCTCGGGGCCGCCGGAGGTGGCGGCGGGGAAGAACTTGACCGTGGTCAGGCCCATCTCGAGGGCAGACTGCACCTCCCTGGCGGTGACGGCTCCGGGGATGACGGGCAGTCCGTGGGCGGCGGCGCGGTCCACCACGGCACGGGACAGTCCCGGGGAGACGATGAACTGCGCTCCGACCGTCGCGGCCCGGTCCACCTGCTCCGCAGTGACGATCGTGCCGGCCCCGACCAGCAGATCAGGCGTTCGGGTGAGCGCGGCCACCGAGGACTCAGCGGCCGCCGAGCGAAAGGTCACCTCGGCGACGGGAAGCCCGCCGGCGATCAGCGCGCGGCCCAGAGATGGCGCGTGGTCGGCGTCGTGGAGCGTGACCACGGGGACCACGCCGTGGTGGGCGATGGTGGCGAGCGCGTCGGTCATCGTCGACCTGTCCATCGGGCGTCAGAGTGGCCCGGTTCACTTTTCGAGCGAAATGATCATATCATTGGCGGCAGGCGGTGCCGCCTCGGGCGGCTCGCCTCCACCTTCAGCGTCGACCCAGGAGGCGAGACGGGATGCTCATCCTTGCCCTCGAAGCGAGCACGACCTCGGCGAAGACCATGCTCTTCGACACCGAGACCCAGGAGGTGACGGTCCGGACTCGCCGATTCGTCATCGGGGGAGAGGATGCGGCCGTCCGGGAGGCGGAAGGGATCTTCGTCCAGCTGGTCCAGCTCGGTGCCGAAGCGGCCGCCGGGCGCTCGGTGGACATGGTGGCGCTGTCCGGAACCTGGCACGGCCTGACCGTCCGCGAGCCGGACCTGAGCCCCATCACCGGCGTGCAGGAATGGCCCTACACGGGAGCCCAGGATCTCTGTGCCGACCTCCGTGCGGACAAGGAGTTCACGCGATGGTTCTATGAGCGGACCGGCTGCATGGTCAATGCGATCTACCCGGCCTTCAAGCTCATGCTCCTGGCCCGCCAGGGCATGGACCTGACCGGCGGTGTGGTCATGGACCAGAACAGCTACACCTTCGCCCGACTGACCGGTCGCCGCTGGACCTCCTACTCCCAGGCCTCCGGCACGGGACTGCTGAGCACCTCCTTCGATGACTGGGACCACGAGGTGATCCGTCGACTTGGCCTCGACGGCATCGAGCTTCCGGAGCTCCATGACGGCGCCGACACCGCGCCGCTGACCGCTCAGGCGGCGAGCATGCTCGGTGTGGCGGCCGGGACCCCGGTGGTCGTGCCTGCCCCGGACGGGGGCCTCAACCAGGTGGGGGAGGATGCCACCGAGCCTGGGCGGATGACCTTCTCCATGGGGACCTCGGGAGCCCTGCGGTTCGCCGTCGGCGGCCCCTCGCTGTCACCGCGGATGAGCACCTGGGCCTATCGCTCGCCCACCGGCTGGCTCTCCGGCGCAGCCGCCTCCGGATGCACCAACTGCGTGGACTGGGCCAAAGGCCAGCTCTTCGGCGGCGCGATGACCTTCGACCAGCTGGAGCCGATGCTCAGCGCCCGGGAGAGGGATCTGCCGCTGTTCATGCCGTTCCTGTTCGGTGAACGCTGCCCCGGCTGGCAGGACCAACGGCGCGGGGGCTTCCTCGAGCTGCATCCCCGGCACAGTCGCGCAGACATGTATCAGTCCGTCCTGCATGGCGTGACGTTCTCTCTGCTCCACTGCTACCGGGAGCTGACGGCGCTCAACGGCGAGCCGGAGCGGATCATCCTCTCCGGCGGCGTGCTCTCCTCGCCGTTCTGGACCCAGCTGACCGCCGATGTCTTCGGCGTGGAGATGGAGATCTCGGCGCTGCAGCACAGCTCCACGGTGGGCGCGGTGAAGATGGGACTGCGCGCGGCCGGCGTGGAGAGCGCGCAGCCTGCACTCACAGAGGCCCGCAGGAGCACGATCACCCCTGATCTGGCCCGGACGCGTCGATACGCCGCTGAGTTCGCCAGGTACCTGGAGGGCTACGCCCGCACCAGCCCGGCTGAAGATGTCTCGGGAGGTGCCGCATGAAGGTCCTGGTCACCCCGACGTCCTTGAGCCGCACGCCGGAGGACCCGGCGCTGCGCCGGATCCGAGAGGCAGGGGCCGACGTCGTGCTCAACCCCCACGGGCGGCCGCTGAGCGAAGCTGAGCTCATCGCCCTGATCGCCGATGTCGATGGGGTCGTGGCCGGGCTGGACGACTACACAGCTCGTGTCATCGCAGCGGCCCCCCGTCTGACGGTGATCTCCCGCTACGGCGTGGGCACCGACCGGGTGGACCTGGAGGCGGCGCGGGCGGCCGGCGTCGTCGTGACGAACGCCCCGGGGGCCAATTCCCAGTCGGTGGCCGAGCTGACGGTCGGCCTGATGTTCGCGGTGGCACGCCGCATCCCGCGTCTCGACGCCGCCGTCGCCGCGGGGGACTGGCCCCGGGCCGACGGTGTGGAGCTCGGCGGGCGTCGGCTGGGCGTCATCGGACTCGGTGAGATCGGGCGGCAGGTGGCTCGTGCCGGCGCCGGACTGGGCATGGAGGTCCATGGCTGCGACCCCGCCCTGGACGATGACCGCATCCGTGAGCTTGGGATCGTCCCCGGCTCCGTCGACGAGGTGTGCCGGCGGGCCGATGTGCTCAGCCTGCATGTGCCGCTGACACCGAGGACCCGCCATCTGGTCGACGCACGCCGCCTGGACCTGCTGCCGGACGGCGCCATCGTGGTCAACACGGCCCGGGGAGGACTCCTGGACGAGCAGGCCGCGCATGCGGCGCTGGAGGAGGGGCGGCTCCACGGCGTGGCAGTCGATGCCTATGAGACCGAGCCGCCCCGGGAGTCTCCGCTGATCGGTCACCCGCGGGTCGTGGCCACTCCGCACACCGGGGCCCACACTGCTGAGGCCGTGCACCGGATGGCGCAGGCCGCCGTGGGCAATCTGCTGGACGTCCTGCAGGGCCGGGACTGCCGCCACCGCGTGGTCTGAGCGGCAGGTCTCACAGGTGACCGACCGGCGGCAGAGGCTCAGGGCAGGACCCGCACCTCGGCGAGGATGGTCTCGACGTAGGCGCGCACGTGATGTTCCGCAGCGTCCGGATCGCCGCGCACGATGGCTCCGGCGGCCTCGACGTGGTTGTGCAGCGCCTCGTGGACGGGATGGGCAGGGGTCAGGCCGGCGTCCTGACGGCCGGTCAGGACCTCGGCGATGGGCTCCTTGATGGCGGTGAGCATGAGATTGCCGCAGGCGTCCAGCAGGCAGTCGTGGAAGGCGATGTCGGCGGCGAGGTATTCGGGGCTGTCGCCCCGGCCGGCGGCTCCGAGCCGGTCGAGCTCGGCGGCGAGCCTGCCGATCTCGGCGCGCTGGTCCTCCGTGGCGCGCAGTGCGGCCAACCGTGCGGCGGCCGGCTCCACGGCCAGGCGCAGCTCGGTCAGCGCGACGATCTGCTGCGCCCGCGCCGCGCTGCGCAGCCTCCAGCGGATGAGATCGGGGTCCAGGACGCTCCAGCTGCTCATCGGCGCGACGGTGACCCCGATGCGGCGTTTGGAGGCGACCATGCCCTTGGCCTCCAGCACCCGGACCGCCTCGCGGATCACCGTCCGCGACACCCCGTACTCGGACTCGAGCCCCGCGAGAGTCAGCACGGTGCCCGGGGCGAGCTCGCCGCCGGCGATGCGGCGTCCGAGGTGGTCGAGGACGGAGTCGTGTGATGCCACGGGGCCTGCCTTCTGGGGGAGAGGTCCTGCTGCGGATGCTGGTGGGGGATGCTGGTGGGAGGGGCGGATCACCACCACACTAGGACACCACGATGGGGCCGTGACGGCTGACACGCATAGGTATGACCAGTGGTTGCGAAAAGTGTGATCTATGTGGCAGGCTCGGCTCTGTTCACGGCGTGTGAGGCAGGACACGGTCCTCCCCGCCGCGTCGTCCCGCAGATCAATGGAGATACACATGGACAACTGGACGCAGACCCTGGGCACCGGTCCGCTGCTGGCCATCGCCGTCGGCGCCGTCGCGCTCATCCTGCTGCTCATCATCCGCTTCAAGGTCCACGCCTTCATCACCCTGGTGGTCGTCTCGGCGCTGACCGCGATCGTCGCCGGCGTGCCGATGGCCGCCATCTCGGAGACGCTCATGGACGGCTTCGGCTCGACCCTCGCGTCGGTGGCGATCCTCGTGGCGCTGGGAGCCATGCTGGGTCGGCTGGTGGAGCACTCCGGAGGGGCGAAGGCCCTGGCGGATCGGATGGTGACCACATTCGGGGAGAGCAGGGCGCCGCTCGCGCTGGGAATCGCCTCCCTGATCCTGGGATTCCCGATGTTCTTCGACGCCGGCCTGGTGATGATGCTGCCGATCGTCTTCGCCGTCGCCCGACGGGTCTCCGGCAACAGGTCGGTCCTGCTCTTCGGCATCCCCACCGCCGCCGCCTTCTCCGTGATGCACGTCTTCCTGCCGCCGCATCCCGGCCCTGTCTCGGCCACCGAGTTCTACGAGGCGAACCTCGGACTCGTCCTGCTGGTGGGGCTCATCATCGCGTATCCGCTGTGGTACCTGGCAGGAGCCGTGTGGGGCCGTCTGGTGGGGGAGCGCATCATGGTGCCCGTCCCGAGCCTCTTCGGCGACGTCGACGACGACCAGCCGCACAACCCGCCGCGGGTTGCGACCGTCATCGGCCTGCTGCTGCTGCCGATGTTCCTGATCTTCCTCAACACCGGCCTGAGCAGCCTGGCCTCGGTCGGCGTGGTCAGCGACGAGGACCTGTGGGTCCAGACGCTGACGTTCCTCGGCACCTCGGCCATGGCCCTGCTGATCACCGTGATCGTCGCCACCGTCGTGCTGGGCCATCGCCGCGGTGAACAGGGCTCGGCACTGGAGAAGCTGCTGGACTCGGCCCTCGGCCCGGTCTGCTCCGTCATCCTGATCACCGGTGCCGGCGGCATGTTCGGCGGGGTGCTCCGAGCCTCGGGTATCGGGGATGCTCTGGCGGACTCGCTCAGCGGCATCGGGCTGCCCGTCATCGTCGCCGCCTATCTCATCGCGGTGGCGCTGCGTCTGGCCCAGGGATCGGCCACCGTCGCCCTGGTGACGGCGGCCGGCCTCGCCGCCCCGGCCGTGCTCGCCGGCGACTTCAATGCGCTTCAGGTCGCCTGCATCGTGCTCGCTACGGCCGCAGGCTCCGTCTTCGCAGGACACGTCAACGACTCGGGCTTCTGGCTGGTCGGTCGCCTGATGGGCATGGACGTGAAGACCACCCTGAAGACCTGGACCGTGCAGCAGGCGCTGCAGTCCGTCCTCGGCTTCCTGCTCGTGGGCATCGTCTACCTGGCCGCCAGTGCCGTCTGAGAAGGGGGATCATGACTGATCAGCACATGCAGCGACCTGCGGAGTCCGCAGGCGATGACCCGGGGTCGACCGTGCCCACCGGCCCTTCGGCCCTGTTCGACGTCGCGGACCGGCTGGCGCTGGTGACCGGGTCCTCCCGAGGGCTGGGTCGGGCCTTGGCGCTGACTCTCGCCGACGCCGGGGCCCGCGTGGTGGTGCACGGCCGGGACGCTGAGGCCCTCGAAGCCGTGCGGGCTGAGGCCTCGAGTCGATCCGGTCGCGAGGCAGTGTCGGTCCGCTTCGACGTGACCGACGTCGCGGCCGTCCGGGCCGGGCTGGAGGAGCTCATCGCGGTCCACGGCGTCCCCGACATCCTGGTCAACAACGCCGGCCTGCAGCGCCGCGCGCCGTTCGAGACCTTCGATCCGGAGGACTGGGACGCGCTGGTCGCCTCGAATCTGGACAGCGTCTTCTACGTCTCGCGGCACGTGGTGCCCGGGATGGTCGCCCGCGGGTCGGGCAAGATCGTCAACATCGCCTCGGTCCAGTCGATGCTGGCGCGGGAGACGATCGCCCCGTACTCCGCCACCAAAGGAGCCGTGGCACAGCTGACCAAGGGCATGGCCGCCGACCTGGCGCGCCATGGGATCCAGGTGAATGCGATCTCGCCGGGCTACTTCGCCACGGAGATGAATCGGGCGCTGGTGGAGGACGAGGCGTTCAGCTCCTGGCTGGTGGCCCGCACGCCGGCCCGACGCTGGGGTTCCTTCGAGGAGCTCTCCGGTGCGCTGCTCTTCCTGACCTCTGAGGCTTCGAGCTTCGTGTCCGGGCAGAACCTGTTCGTCGACGGCGGCATGACGGCGGTGGTCTGATGGACAGGCCCAGCGAACGGGATCCCTGGACGACGGGGGAGGCGGGGTCGCGTGAGGTGCGTGCGCTGTTCATCGACGGCGCCGAGCAGGCGCAGGTGCGTCGGACCGTGGTGCCGCCGCCGTCCCCGGGCCAGGTGCGCATCGCCGTCCACCACGTGGGGGTCTGCGGATCCGACCTGCACTACTTCCAGCAGGGGGCCAACGGCGCCTTCGAGGTGTGGGAACCGCTGATCCCGGGGCATGAGCTCTCCGGAGAGGTGGAGCACGACCCGTCCGGGGGCTGGGCGCCAGGAACGCCGGTGACGGTGCATCCTGCGCGGTTCGGGACGCGGGACCCCCGGATCGCCGAGGCGCCCCATCTGTGGCCGGACGGATCGTATCTGGGCAGCGCGTCGACCTGGCCTCATACTCAGGGGGCGCTCACCGAGCTGCTCCTGGTGGACCGGGAGATGGTGCGACCGCTCCCGCGGGAGCTCCCGGTGCGCCGGGCCGTGCTCGCGGAGCCGCTCGGAGTGGCCCTGCATGCCCTCGCCCAGGCGCGGACGGTGGGTGCCGCGGTGCAGGGGGCACGGGTGCTGGTCGCCGGCGCCGGGCCCGTCGGTCTGCTGGCGGTCGCAGCGCTCCGCGACGCCGGGGCCGCTGAGGTCACGGTGGCCGATGTTCTGGCGGAGCCGTTGGAAAGGGCGCGCGGCCAGGGCGCCGACGGCGCGGTGGACGTCTCGCGGGAGGAACTCCCTGCCAGCGCGTACGACCTGGTGCTGGAGTGCTCCGGTGCCGCGGCGTCGATCTCGGCGGTGCTGAAAGCAGTGCGTCCTGCGGGCGTCGTGGTGCAGGTGGGAATGGTGCCGGCTGAACCGCGACCGGTGGATCTGGCGCCGTTCATCGCCAAGGAGGTCCGCTACGTGGGCACCTTTCGGTTCCATGAGGAGATCGACGCCGCCGTGGAGATGCTGGCCAGACGCCCGGAGATCGAGTCGGTCATCACCCATGAGCTCGACCCAGGGGATCCGGCGGTGCTGTTCGCCGCCGCCGGGGACGCCCAGGCGTCTGGGAAGGTGATCACCGCCCGGTGGAGCTGAGCGGAGGCCTGTGCCCCTGATTCCGCCCGCCCGACCCTGCCTCGGACCGGCCGCAGCACAAGATGTTGCGGCCGGTTCTGCGTCTGCGGGGCATATCTTCCGTCCCAGCGGGTCGACACGCCGCGACACGCGGTGAGAAAAATCATCCTTCCCGTGGAGGGGCCGATCTCCACAGCTGTGGACCACCGGGGTGCGTCACGCAGGGATCCGCATGAATCCGCGGATCCGTCGGTCCACAGGGGCTGTGCACTCGCCGGTGGACGAACTACACTGGTGTGAGTACAGCATCTAGTGGTGACTACCGTGCCCCGACCCAAGATGTAGTATTGAGGCATTGCTTCCACAGGAACACCCGACGACGACGCCCGCCCCTCGCAGAGGGCGGGAGAGAAGGGGAGGACCATGTCCGTCACCGTCTACACCAAGCCCGCATGCGTCCAGTGCAACGCCACCTACCGCGCCCTGGACAAGAACGGTGTCGCCTACACCTCCGTCGACATCTCGCAGGACCCGGAGGCGCTGGAGCGCGTCCGCACCATGGGCTACATGCAGGCCCCTGTCGTCATCACCGAGGACGACCACTGGTCGGGCTTCCGGCCGGACAAGATCTCCGGTCTCGCCGCGCGCGCCGAGGCCACCTCGGTCGCCTGATCTCTGACACCGCGAGCGGGGTGGAGAGAGTCTCCCCGCGCATGGACACCCGGCAGGAATCAGTGCGGAGCAGCACCTGAGAACCATCGAGGAGCAGCAGCCATGACCGCAGCAGCCGTGGAGGCGGCCGGCCCCGCCGGCGCCGCGGGCGCCCCTGCGGACGGCGGCCCCGGCAGGACGACGGCGGCATCCCTGATCTATTTCTCCTCGGTCTCGAACAACACCCATCGTTTCGTGGAGAAGCTGGGTCTGCCGGCCGAGCAGGTCGCCAGACTCCCGCTCCACACCCGAGAGGAGACTCTGCAGGCCACGGAGCCCTTCGTCCTGGTCCTCCCCACCTATGGGGCGGACGGCGGACGGGGCTCGGTGCCCAAGCAGGTCATCAAGTTCCTCAACGTGGAGTCCAACCGGAGACTCCTGCGTGGAGTCATCGGCGCAGGCAACACGAATTTCCACGAGAGCTACTGCATCGCCGGGGACATCGTCGCCGCCAAATGCGGTGTCCCTCATCTGTACAGGTTCGAACTGATGGGCACTGAGGACGACGTGTCCACCGTCCACCAGGGATTGGAAGAGTTTTGGAAACAGCAGTCACGCCGCTGAAGGACCGTGAATCGCACGCCGGTGCCGCCGGAGAGCAGCTCGCCAAGGAGCTGCCGCCGCAGTGGCAGGGGCTGAGTTACCACGAGCTCAATGCCATGCTGAACCTCTACGGCTCGGACGGGAAGATCCAGTTCGAGGCCGATCAGTTGGCCGCGCGGCAGTACTTCCTCGACCACGTGAACACCAACACCGTGTTCTTCCACGACCTGGACGAGAAGCTGAAGTACCTCGTCGAGAAGGACTACTACGAGGTCGAGACCCTCGAACAGTACAGCCGGGAGTTCATCAACCGGCTCTGGGAGACCGCCTATGCCCGAAAGTTCCGCTTCCCGACGTTCCTGGGCGCCTTCAAGTTCTACACCTCCTATGCCCTGAAGACCTTCGACGGCAAGCGGTACCTCGAGCGCTTCGAGGACCGGGTCTGCATGGTGGCCCTGCATCTGGCACGCGGCGACGAGCAGCTGGCGATGGACATCATGGAGGAGATCGTCTCCGGGCGCTTCCAGCCGGCGACGCCGACTTTCCTCAACGCGGGCAAGAAGCAGCGCGGCGAGCTCGTCTCCTGCTTCCTGCTGCGCATCGAGGACAACATGGAGTCGATCGCCCGCGGCATCAATTCGGCGCTGCAGCTGTCCAAGCGCGGCGGCGGGGTCGCCCTGTCGCTGACCAACATCCGTGAGCACGGCGCTCCGATCAAGCAGATCGAGAACCAGTCCTCCGGCGTCATCCCGGTGATGAAGCTGCTCGAAGACTCCTTCTCCTACGCGAATCAGCTGGGCGCCCGCCAGGGAGCCGGTGCCGTGTACCTCAACGCGCACCATCCTGACATCCACCGATTCCTGGACACCAAGCGGGAGAACGCGGACGAGAAGATCCGCATCAAGACTCTTTCGCTCGGCGTCGTCGTCCCGGACATCACCTTCGAGCTCGCCAAGCGCAACGAGGACATGTACCTGTTCTCCCCGTACGACGTCGAGCGGGTCTTCGGCAAGCCCTTCAGTGAGATCTCGGTGACCGAGAAGTACTACGAGATGGTCGACGACGCGCGGATCCGCAAGACGAAGATCAACGCTCGGGAGTTCTTCACCACCCTGGCGGAGATCCAGTTCGAGTCCGGGTACCCGTACGTCATGTTCGAGGACACGGTGAACCGGGCCAACCCGATCAAGGGCCGGATCACCATGTCCAACCTGTGCTCCGAGATCCTGCAGGTCTCCGAGCCCAGCGAGTACAACCCGGACCTCGGCTACGCCACGGTGGGCAAGGACATCTCCTGCAACCTCGGCTCGCTGAACATCGCCAAGACGATGGACTCCCCGGACTTCGGGCAGACCATCGAGACGGCGATCCGTTCGCTGACCGCGGTCTCGGACATGTCCTACATCGACTCAGTCCCCTCGATCGCGGACGGCAACCGCCGCTCGCACGCCATCGGCCTGGGCCAGATGAACCTGCACGGCTATCTCGCCCGGGAGCGGGTCTTCTACGGATCCGACGAGGGCCTCGACTTCACGAACATCTACTTCTACACGGTGCTGTTCCACGCACTGCGTGCCTCCAACCGGCTGGCCATGGAGAAGGGTGAGGTGTTCGACGGCTTCGAGGACTCGACGTACGCCTCCGGCGAGTTCTTCGACAAGTACACCGAGCAGGTCTGGGAGCCGCAGACCGAGAAGGTCCGCGAGCTGTTCAGCCACGTGCACATCCCCACGCAGGCCGACTGGCGCGAGCTGAAGGCCTCCGTGATGGAGCACGGCATCTACAACCAGAACCTGCAGGCCGTGCCGCCGACGGGCTCGATCTCCTACATCAACAACTCGACCTCCTCGATCCACCCGGTGGCCTCGAAGATCGAGATCCGCAAGGAGGGCAAGATCGGGCGCGTCTACTACCCGGCGCCCTTCCTGACCAACGACAACCTGGAGTACTACCAGGACGCGTACGAGATCGGATATGAGAAGATCATCGACACGTATGCGGCCGCCACGCAGCACGTGGACCAGGGCCTGTCGCTGACGCTGTTCTTCAAGGACACCGCCACCACCCGCGACATCAACAAGGCCCAGATCTACGCGTGGAAGAAGGGCATCAAGACGCTGTACTACATCCGTCTGCGTCAGCTCGCGCTCGAGGGCACCGAGGTCGAGGGCTGCGTGTCCTGCATGCTGTGAGGTTCGGCGGCGGGCCCACCGCGGAGCCCGCCCCGGACGCCCGACACCGCGCTGATCGACACCGCGCTGATCGACACTGACGGAGAGACGAGGGCTGGGCCGAACGGACCCGCCCGGACGAGAAGAGAGACCTCACCCGAGATGACCACATCAGCATCTGCGACGACCTCCTCGACGCTGCTCGACCACGTCGAGGCCATCAACTGGAACCGCATGCCGGACGAGAAGGACGGCGAGGTCTGGAACCGTCTGGTCAACAACTTCTGGCTGCCGGAGAAGGTGCCCCTGTCCAACGACGTCCAGTCCTGGGCGACGCTCACCCCGGAGGAGCAGACCCTGACCATGCGGGTCTTCACCGGACTGACCCTGCTGGACACCATCCAGGGCACGGTGGGCGCGGTCGCGCTCATCCCGCATGCGCTGACCCAGCATGAGGAGGCGGTGTACACGAACATCGCCTTCATGGAGTCGGTGCACGCGAAGTCCTACTCCTCGATCTTCTCCACCCTGTGCTCCACCAAGGAGATCGACGACGCCTTCCGCTGGTCCCGGGAGAACCCGAACCTGCAGCGCAAGGCTCAGATCGTCATGGACTACTACCACGGGAACGACGGGCTGAAGAAGCGGGTGGCCTCCACGATCCTGGAGTCCTTCCTCTTCTACTCCGGCTTCTACCTGCCCATGCACTGGTCCGCCCACGCGAAGCTGACCAACACCGCCGATGTCATCCGTCTGATCATCCGTGATGAGGCGGTGCACGGCTATTACATCGGCTACAAGTACCAGCGCGCGCTGGAGGCCGAGACTCCGGAGCGGCGTCAGGAGCTGAAGGACTACACCTTCGATCTGCTGTTCGAGCTCTACGAGAACGAGGTGCAGTACACCCACGATCTCTACGACGGCGTCGGGCTGAGCGAGGACGTGAAGAAGTTCCTGCACTACAACGCCAACAAGGCGCTGATGAACCTCGGCTACGAGGCGATGTTCCCCAAGGACGTCACCGACGTGAACCCGGCGATCCTCTCCGCGCTGAGCCCCAACGCCGATGAGAATCACGACTTCTTCTCCGGCTCGGGCTCCTCCTACGTCATCGGCAAGGCCGTGGAGACCGAGGACGAGGACTGGGACTTCTGACGTGACCGTGCAGTCCGGGGGCTCGCAGCAGACGAAGGATGAGACGACAGAGCTCGCTGACGGAGACTTCTTCTATGAGTCTCTCGGCGAGGGCCGGTTCCGCTCCACCATCCATGCCCAGGGGGCGTGGAACCCGCATGAGCAGCACATGGCTCCCGCCACGGGACTCCTTACGCATGCGCTGGAGAGCTTCCATCCCCGTGACGATCTGCGGCTGGCGCGCCTGAGCCTGGACATCCACGGCATCATCCACGCGGGCGAGATCGAGGTGGTCACCCGGATGATCCGTCCGGGGCGCACCATCGAGCTCGTCGAGGCGGAGATGATCGCTCAGGGGCGCACCGCGGTGGTGGCGCGAGGCTGGCGACTGAAGACCTCGGACACCGCCGAGGTCGCGGCGAGCGAGGACGAGGCCGTGCCGGGTCCCGATCTGATGGAGCCCTGGGAGGGCATGCAGGTCTGGCCCGGCGGCTACATCCGCTCCCTCGAGATCCGTGTGGGGGAGGAACATCGCCCCGGTCGCGGCCTCACCTGGCTGCGCAACCCCTATGAGATGGTCTCCGGCGCGGAGACGTCGTCGCTGGTGCGCCTGCTCGGGATGGTGGACACCGCCAACGGCGTGGCGCCGCGGGTGCCTCCGGGGCCTGAGTCCTGGATGTTCCCCAACGTCGACCTGCAGATCCACCTGCATCGGACTCCGGTGGGACAGTGGCTGGGCGTGCAGACCCGGCAGACCTTCGGTGCCGACGGTGTCGGCCTGACCTCGTCGGTGCTGCACGACGTTGAGGGCCCGTTCGGCCGCGCCGAACAGATCCTCACCGTCCGACCGCTGTGAGGAGCTCCCGACGCCGGACGCGTCCGTCCCAAGAGCTGCAGCTGCATCGACTGGCGGCGTCCCAGGGTGCTGCGGCCGACCTGGCCGGGGCGATCTCGCTGCTCCAGCGCACGCGATCCGGCGGCACCGCCCCGATGCTGCGGATCTATCGCCCTCGCCCGACGGTGGCCTTCGGCCAGCGGGACCAGCGGCTGCCGGGCTTCGACGCCGCCTCCGAGGCGTGTCGGCGACTCGGATTCGAGCCTCTCGTGCGGCGGGCCGGCGGGCGGGCCGCCGCCTATCATCCGGGCTGCCTCGTGGTGGACCACATCGAACCCGACGACGATCCGATCGTGGAGTCCCAGGACCGCTTCGCCGCCTTCGGCGAGCTCCTCACTGACGCGCTGACCGCCTGCGGGCTGGAGGCGCGCCTGGGGGAGATCCCGGGGGAGTACTGCGCCGGACGGGAATCCGTGCACGCGGTGGGCCGGGGAGACTCCGGTCCGTGGGCGGCGGATCGGCGCGTCAAGGTCATCGGCACCGCCCAGCGCGTCATCGCCACCGGCTGGCTGTTCTCCTCAGTGATCGTGGTCGAAGGAGGTGCGGAGGTCCGCCGCGTGCTGGGGGAGGTCTACGCGCATCTGGGCATCCCCTGGGATCCTCTGACGGCGGGATCCGCAGACGAACTCCTGCCCGGCCTGACGGTGGACGCCGTGGAAGAGGCGGTGCTGGACGCCTATCGGAGCCATTGGACGCTCCTCGAGGAGGAGAAGACGACGCCGGACCTCGGCTGAGTCCGCGGCGCACTCGCCCGGGGAGTCCGGTGAGCGCGGGAGTCCGGTGAACGTGGGAGTCCGGCCTCAGAGGCTGAGCGCCTGGGGCAGCTCGAGCACGATGCTCACGGCCACCAGCAGATAGAGCAGCACCATGACCACCCACCACCAGTCGGCGGTCAGGCGGCGCAGGGCCTCAGAGGCCGGGATGACGCCGGCGAGGATGTTGCGGGCGGTCACCGCCACCGTCAGAGGGATCACCGCCGCCCAGACGATCATGCAGTACGGGCACAGCGCACCGATGGCGTAGACGGCCTGCGACCACAGCCAGACGCAGAAGCCGAAGGCGAAGAGGACACCGGCCTGGAGCCCGGACCAGTACCAGCGCGGGGGGCGGAGCCCGGCCCACAGCGTGATGCCGATCGCGATCACTACGGGGAAGCCCACCACGCCGATGAAGATGTTCGGGAAGCCGAAGGTTGCGGCCTGCCAGGAGTTCATGACCTCCCCGCAGGAGACCCATGGATTGATGTCGCAGGCGGTGGAGTGCTCGGCGTCCTGCCACAGCTGGATCCGCTCGTAGAGGAGCAGGAAGCTCGCCACCGCCCCGACGAGTCCGGTGATCACCAGCCACAGGCCCACCGCAGGACGGCTGAACGGGCCGCGCGCCTGAAGGGTGCGGCCGCCGTCGGGGGCCTCCACGGTCGCGGTCTTCTCCACTGCCATGTCCAGCATTGTACGGGCCGAGGCTGAACCGTGAGTCCTCCGGCCCAGGGCATCAGCCTGCCGGGGGACCGAGTGCGGGTGTGCGATACTGAGAATCACCGACGCCCGGACCACACCCGGGGGTCGGACGAGCTTGACTGCTCCGACAGCTGCATATCCGCACCACATGCATGGGCCAGGCGACGCCGGCACCCGTCGTGGACGAGGGACGCCCCCGAGTCTGCACGGATCCGACGAGACGATGGACGACACAGCGCAAGATGCCGCCGCCGACGCCCCAGGAGCCCTCGCGGGCCCCAATACTGCACGCGGGCGGAAGCAGCACGGAGTGAGTGTTCGCGGACAGGCCGTGAAGAGCGCACAGCGAAGGACGCTGTCAGCGCCCGGCATGGTCCGCGAGGCTGCGAGACAGGTTTTTGCAGACATCAAGGATGTGCCCCGGTCGCACCCGCTGTGAGAGAGCGGGAGGGCGTGACCGGAGGAATGACCGTACAAGCAGCCGGCGCGAGGGTGGGTGTGGCAGCCTCGGCGTCGGCATGGAGCAACAGAACAATGTCGCACACAGACACGCCGAACGACGCGGCGTCGACACAGGACACCGTCGGCGCGGACATCTTCAACCCGTTCAGCCCCCCTCCGGCGGACGCGTCGGCCGAGTCGGCAGAGGCCACGAGCGCAGCCCAGCCGGACACCGACACGCCCGAGCCCGCCACGGACAGCGGCACGGACTCCGGCACCGGCGGCGACACGCCGGCCCGCGGGACTGCCGAGGACGCTCCCGCTCAGGAGGCCGCCGGCCTGGCGTCCGATGCCGCGACCGAGGAGGACGAGGAGTCGGACCAGGACGCGCAGACTGCCGAGGAGGCCCCGGCGGCCGACCCCGTCATGGTCCTGTTCCAGGCCCCCGACCTCTCCGTGGTGGAGAAGGCGCGACGTTCCCGTCCTTCTCGGGAGGACGCGGCAGCCGCCGACGCGGAGTCCGATGACGACGCTCGGGACCGGGACGCTTGGGAGGACCAGGACGACCGAGGGGACGACGGGGCAGACTCCCGCGATGACTCAGTCGGCGAGTCCTCGGGCGGATCTGGCGCCGATGACGACGGCTCCGGCGGACAGCGGCGGTCACGGCGCAAGCGCCGCCGCGGTGGTCGGGGTCGCAGCCGACAGTCCTCGGAGAACTCCGAGACGCCCGAATCATCGGCCAGCTCCGAGGCGTCGCCGTCCGGTGACTCCGGATCCTCCGCTCAGAGCGGGGCCGGAGATGGTGAGAACGGTGAGGAGCCCCGCGACGCCGAGGGCGAGGTGGTCCGCAAGCGTCGGCGCCGTCGCCGTGGTTCGGTGGACATGGAGGTCGCCGGCGGCGAGGGTGACGACCCGGAGCACACGGTGACGCGCGTCCGCGCGCCCCGCGAGGTCTCGGAGTCCTCAGCCCCGACGAAGGTCGCCAGCCTCAAGGGCTCGACGCGCCTGGAGGCCAAGCGTCAGCGTCGTCGTGCTTCCCGGGAGACCGGACGTCGGCGTCAGGTCATCACCGAAGCGGAGTTCCTGGCTCGCCGCGAGTCGGTGGACCGGAAGATGATCGTCCGGCAGAAGGGCGACCGGATCCAGATCGGCGTCCTCGAGGACGGAGTGCTCGCCGAACACTACGTGTCGAACACCCAGCAGGACTCCCTCATCGGGAACGTGTACCTGGGCAAGGTCCAGAACGTGCTGCCCTCCATGGAGGCGGCCTTCGTGGACATCGGCAGGGGCCGCAATGCGGTGCTGTACGCCGGTGAGGTCGACTGGGACGCCGCCAACTTGGACGGCGCCCCCCGGAAGATCGAGAACGCGTTGAAGTCGGGCGACTCGGTCCTGGTCCAGGTGACCAAGGATCCCGTCGGCCACAAGGGGGCACGGCTGACCAGCCAGGTCTCGCTGCCCGGACGGTACCTGGTGTTCGTGCCGGGCGGCTCGATGACTGGCATCTCACGCAAGCTGCCGGACACCGAGCGGTCCCGTCTGAAGAAGATCCTCAAGGAGCAGATGCCGGACAACGCCGGCGTCATCGTGCGGACCGCCGCCGAGGGCGCCTCCGAGGAGGAGCTCACCCATGACATCAACCGGCTCCGTGCCCTGTGGGAGACCATCCAGGCTCAGAAGGCGGACCGGAAGGTCCTCGCCCCGGAGCTGCTCTACAGCGAGCCGGACCTGACCATCAAGGTCGTCCGCGACGTCTTCAACGAGGACTTCTCCTCCATGGAGATCCAGGGTGAGGAGACCTGGGACAGCGTCGAGGCCTACGTGACATACGTGGCGCCCCACCTGCTGGACCGGCTGCACCGCTGGGACCCTGAGGAGCAGAAGGCGGACGACATCTTCGCCCACCACCGCATCGACGAGCAGCTGGCCAAGGCGCTGGACCGCAAGGTCAACCTTCCCTCCGGCGGCTCCCTGGTCTTCGACCGGACCGAGGCGATGACTGTGGTCGACGTCAACACCGGCAAGTTCACCGGCTCCGGCGGGAACCTCGAAGAGACGGTCACCCGGAACAATCTGGAGGCCGCCGAGGAGCTGGTGCGGCAGCTGCGCCTTCGGGACATCGGGGGCATCATCGTCGTCGACTTCATCGACATGGTCCTGGAGTCCAATCGGGACCTGGTGCTGCGGCGGCTGGTGGAGTGTCTGGGGCGGGACCGGACGAAGCACCAGGTGGCCGAGGTGACGTCTCTGGGTCTGGTCCAGATGACGCGCAAGCGCATGGGGACCGGCCTGCTGGAGGTCTTCTCGGAGCCCTGTGAGCACTGCGCGGGTCGCGGGCTGATCACCCATGGGGAGCCGGTCGGCCATGTGCCCTCCTACACCTCCCAGGGGGAGGCACGCTCCGGCAAGGGCCCGAAGAAGCGTCGCAAGAAGGGCGGGAAGGCCTCCTCCGGGTCCGACCAGCAGACCTCCGGCGAGCCGAGCGCCCAGGAGCGCGAGAAGCAGGAGAAGGCTCGTCAGGCGCTGGCCCAGGTCGCCGCGGCGACGACAGGACATACCGAGGACTCCTCGGACGAGACGTCCGGCGGCTCCGGTTCCGGCGGGGGCCAGGACACGTCCGGGCAGACGCGGGAGGACTCCGGCGAGCAGCAGGGCTCGGGCCGGCGACGTCGCGGGCGCAAGCCCCGCCGCGCCACCGGCGGCGGTAGCCTCGCGGCCGCCGGGCAGGATCAGGCCGCACACGGCCACGGCGGGCAGGACGACCAGAAGCCGCAGGAGGTCGCCGGCGGCGGAGACACCCCGGTGCTGACGATCGGCGGCGAGCCGGTCCCGGTGCCTCGAGGGGGCGAGGAGACCGCGGCCCCGTCGTCCGACGAGCGTGCCGCCACGGTCTCGCTGGATTCGCTGGACGAGGCCCTGGCCTCCCGGTCCGAGGCGTCCTCGGCAGACGAGGGTCCCTCGCGGCGCACTGCCGACTCAGAGGCCTCCGGCCGCCCTCGGGGGCGCCGGCGTCGCCGAGCCGCAGGCTCCGCTCAGGGTGCCGCCGGTGAGGTGCAGGAGGTCTCGGCCGAGGTCACCGGGCCGAGTCGGACGTTCAGCAGCACCGAAGCGGGGTCCGCTGACTCCGCGGATGCGCAGGCCGGCTCGGGATCCCGGGGCGGGCCGGCCGGTTCAGGAGCCGGTGAGCCGGTGATGCTCGGCGTGGGTGTCAGCGCGGAGGAGATCAGCCAGACCTCCTCCGACGGCGGCTCGGAGTCGGAGACCGAGAACGGTGACGCGCCCTCGACATGATCGGCGTGTCGGAGGGGCCGCTCAGTTGCTGCTGGGCGGTTCTTCCCGTAAAGTAGATCCCTGGTGTCATCGGCACCAGCAGGTCTTCTGTGCTCGGAGATGAACGAGTAGACCGCCAGTCAGACGATCCGCATTCCTGAGATGCTCAGGCGTGATGCGAATCCCGCCTGACCGTGGTCGAGTCCTCGTGTCCGACCAGATCAGGAATTTGTCCATATTTGTCATCGAGAGAAGTGAGTCCCAAGTGGTGTACGCGATTGTCCGCGCTGGCGGCCGCCAGGAGAAGGTTTCCGTCGGAGACCTCGTGACCCTTGACCGCGTCCCCGCCGAGGCAGGCAGCACCATTGAGCTGCCGGCAGTGATGCTGGTGGACGGGGACAAGGTCACCACCGCAGCCGACGACCTCGCCAAGGTCACGGTCACTGCCGAGGTTCTGGAGAACGTCCGCGGCAAGAAGGTGGTCATTCACAAGTTCAAGAACAAGACCGGCTATCACAAGCGCCAGGGTCACCGTTCTGAGCTGACCCGCGTGAAGGTCACCTCCATCGCCTGAGCGGCGAGACGACGCACGCTCATCCCGTTCCACACAACCATCCAGCTGAGAGGCAGGCAGACCTATGGCACACAAGAAGGGTGCGAGCTCGACTCGCAACGGCCGTGACTCGAACGCACAGCGCCTCGGCGTGAAGCGTTTCGGCGGCCAGACCGTCAACGCCGGTGAGATCCTGGTGCGCCAGCGCGGCACCAAGTTCCACCCCGGCACCAACGTCGGGCGCGGCGGGGACGACACCCTGTTCGCCCTGGCCGACGGCGCCGTGGAGTTCGGCAGCCGCCGCGGCCGCAAGGTCGTCAACATCGTCCCAGCCGCACAGTGAGTGCGGCGCCGGGCTGAGCTGGGCGCCTTGCGCCCTGCGGGCCCGGACGACTGACTGACAGCAGATCGAGGACGGGCCATCACGGTCCGTCCTCGATCTGTCTTAACAGCCGGAGATGAGACCGGCCCATCGGCCCCTGAGAAGGAGCATCACCATGGCACACTTCGTCGATCGCGTCGTGCTGCACGCCGCAGGCGGTGACGGCGGGCACGGCTGCGTGTCCGTCCACCGGGAGAAGTTCAAGCCGTTGGGCGGCCCGGACGGGGCCGACGGCGGCGACGGCGGCGACGTCGTGCTCGTCGTCGACCCGCAGACCACGACGCTCCTGGACTACCACCACCGGCCGCATCGTCGGGCGGAGAACGGCGGCGTCGGCCAGGGTGGCCTGCGTCACGGGCGGCGCGGAGCGACTCTGGAGCTGCCGGTGCCCGACGGCACAGTGGTGAAGGATCGCGACGGCACCGTGCTGGCGGACCTCGTCGGCGCCGGGGCTCGGCACACGATCGCCGACGGCGGACAGGGGGGCCTCGGGAACGCCGCGCTGGCCTCCAAGAAGCGCAAGGCCCCCGGCTTCGCGCTGCTCGGAACCCCCGGCGAGGAGCGCGAGGTCGTCCTCGAGCTGAAGACCGTCGCCGATGTCGCCCTGGTCGGGTTCCCCTCGGCGGGCAAGTCGAGTCTGATCGCTGCGATGAGCGCGGCCCGCCCGAAGATCGCGGACTACCCCTTCACGACCCTGGTGCCGAACCTCGGTGTGGTGCAGGCGGGTGAGACGAGGTTCACCGTCGCCGACGTGCCCGGCCTCATCCCCGGCGCGGCGCAGGGCCGGGGTCTGGGACACGAGTTCCTACGGCACGTCGAGCGCTGCGCGGCACTGGTGCACGTGTTGGACTGCGCCTCCCTGGAGACCGACCGTGACCCGCTGAGCGACTTCGAGGCGATCGAGGCGGAGCTCGCGGCCTACGCGCCCGACGCCGTCGTCGATGCCTCCGGGCACACGGGCGAGGCCGCGATCCCGCTGAATGAGCGTCCGCGTCTGGTGGCGCTGAACAAGACCGACCTGCCGGATGGGGAGGCGATGGCGGACATGGTCCGCGAGGAGCTGGAATCCCGCGGTCTCCGGGTCTTCGACGTCTCCGCGCTGAACCGGTCCGGGCTGCGGGCGATGGGCTTCGCCATGGCCGAGATCGTGGAGGAGGCCCGCCGCCAGCGGGAGGCGCCCTCCGCTCCCGTGCAGGTCACGGTCCGACCGAAGGCGGTGGACTCGAAGCCGTTCACCATCACCCGCGAGGAGAAGGGCGGAGAGCCGCTCTTCCGGGTGCGTGGGGCCAAGCCCGAGCGCTGGATCCAGCAGACCGACTTCAACAATGACGAGGCGGTGGGCTATCTGGCAGACCGCCTGGCGAAGCTCGGCATCGAGGACGAGCTCTTCCGCCAGGGAGCGACTCCCGGAGACGCCGTGGTCGTCGGGGGAGAGGACGGCGTGGTCTTCGACTGGGAGCCGACGATGGTCGGTGGAGCCGAGCATCTGGCTGGACCCCGGGGGAGTGATCTCCGCTTCGAGGATACGAACCGTCCCACCCGGGAGCAGAAGCGTGCCGAGCAGCAGGCCCGCCGTGACGCCAAGGCCGCGGTGCGGGCCGAGATGGAGGCCCAGTACGCCCACTGGGATGCTGAGGAGGACGAAGGCGCCGGTGGGGACGAGGGCGAGGTGGAGGTCGTCTACACCCACGGCGATCCTGAGGAGGACCTGCGCATCGAGCACGGTGGACGCTCTGCCGAGGAGGCGGAGGAGGCGGAGGAGACGGGGGAGGGCCGTCGATGAGCACTCCTCGCCTGACCCAGTCGGTCATCACCGAGCGTTCCGAGATCACCCGCGCCCGACGGCTCGTGGTCAAGGTGGGTTCCTCCTCGCTGACGACCCTCGACGGCGGGATCTCCGTGGACGCGCTGAACCGCCTGGTGGACGCGCTGCAGCTGCTGCGTTCCCGAGGGACGCAGATCGTGCTGGTCTCCTCCGGAGCGATCGCGGCCGGACTGGCCCCGTTGGGACTGGAGCGTCGGCCCCATGACCTGGCCACCCAGCAGGCCGCGGCCGCCGTGGGACAGGGACTGCTGCTGGCCCACTACAACCGGGCGTTCGCCCCGTACCGGACCACGGTCTCGCAGGTGCTGCTGACGGTGGAGGACCTGATCAGGCGCACCCACTACACCAATGCCCTGCGGGCGATCGAGAAGCTGCTGAGCCTCGGATCGGTGCCGGTCGTCAATGAGAACGACGCGGTGGCCACCCATGAGATCCGTTTCGGAGACAACGATCGCCTCGCGGCACTGACGGCGAACCTGATCCGCGCCGACGGCCTCGTGCTCCTCTCCGACGTCGATGCCCTCTACGACGGGCCTCCGGAGCAGGGCGGACGCCCTGTGCCCACCGTGCGGGGCCCCGAAGATCTGGAGGGGGTGACGCTGGGCCGACGTGGCAAGGCCGGCGTCGGCACCGGAGGCATGGTCACCAAGGTCGAGGCTGCGCAGATCACAGCCGGCAACGGCATCCCGGCGATGCTGACCTCTGCGGCGCAGGCTCCGCGGCTCTTCGCCGGCGAGGATGTGGGCACCTATTTCGTGGCCCAGGGCCGCCGCCGCGGTGCGCGTTCGGCCTGGCTGGCGCATCTGGCCCACGTCAAGGGACGCCTGACCATCGACGACGGTGCTGTCGCCGCCGTCGTGGACGGGCGACGCTCACTGCTGCCGGCGGGGATCCTGCGGGTCAGCGGCGAGTTCGAAGCCTCAGACCCGGTGGAGATCGCCGACCCGCGAGGCGTGGTGCGTGCCCGCGGACTGGTGGGATATGCCTCCACGGAGCTGCCCGGCATGCTGGGACGCTCCACGGCGGACCTGGGCCGGGACATGGGAACCGACTACGAGCGACCGGTGGTCCACACCGATGACATGGTGCGCGTGCCGGTGCTGGGTGGATGACACTGCTGAGAGGACGATCCCCGACGGCGACGGCAGGACCGACCACCGCATGTGACGCCCGGGGGTGGTCCCCGGGACGACGAGGACTAGGCTGGAGAGCATGAGCGAGAAGCAGAGCACGGAGCAGCAGACCACGGAGCAGCAGACCACCGAGAAGCTGACCACCGAGCAGGACGCGGGCCGGGAGTTCGAGGGCGAGACGACCCGGACCGAGGACCAGGACCTGCCAGGAGCGATCCGGGAGCTGTCCGCGCGTGCCCGTGCGGCGTCGAGACGCCTCGCTCAGCTGGATCGGGAGCGGAAGGACCGGACGCTGGCTGCTGTGGCCCAGGGGCTGCGTGAGTCGCGGGCCGCCCTCATCGAGGCGAACCAGAAGGACCTGGATCGCGGTCGGGAGTCGGGGCTGAGCCGTGCCCTGCTGGACCGGCTGGCCCTCGACGAGGCACGCATCGAACAGCTGGCCGCCGCCGTGGAGGAGATCATCGCCCTCGACGACCCTGTGGGTCGCGTCGTGCAGGGTCGCACGTTGCCCAACGGCCTGCGGCTGAGTCAGGTGACGGTTCCGCTGGGCGTCATCGGGGTCATCTACGAGGCCCGCCCCAATGTGACGGTCGACATCGCCGCACTGGCGCTGAAGTCCGGCAACGCGGCGCTCCTGCGCGGCGGCTCGGCGGCGCAGAGCACCAATGAGACGCTGCTGGCCGTGATCCGGGACGCCCTGCGGGCCACGGCGGCGCCGGTGGACGCTGTGCTGAGCATCGATGCGCACGGACGAGACGGTGCGACCGAGCTGATGACGCAGGTCGGCTCGGTGGACGTGCTGATTCCGCGCGGAGGCCGGGAACTGATCCAGCATGTGGTGCGCACCTCCCGTGTGCCGGTCATCGAGACCGGTGAGGGCAACGTCCACGTGTTCGTCGATGCCAGCGCCGACCCGTCGATGGCTCGAGACATCGTGGTCAACGCCAAGGCGCATCGGCCCAGCGTGTGCAATGCCGCGGAGACCCTGCTGCTGCATCGGGACGCGGAGGCCGCCGGCCGTGAGGTGCTGCGCGGTCTGCTCCGTGCCGGCGTGGATCTGCATCTGGACCCCCGAGCCCAGGAGTGGCTGCCGGTCCAGGAGCCGGAAGATCCGGCGCGCAGCGGCGTCGAAGGACAGGTCCTGGAGCTGACGGACGAGGACTTCGCCACTGAGTACCTGGATCTGCAGATGGCCGTGGGCGTCGTCGACTCCCTGGAGGAGGCGATCGAACACATCGGCCGGTGGAGCACCGGACATACCGAGGCGATCATCACGGATTCGGTGGCCCATGCGGACCGGTTCGTGGCGGAGATCGACGCGGCGGCGGTCGTGGTCAACGCGTCGACCCGGTTCACCGACGGCGGAGAGTTCGGCCTGGGGGCCGAGGTGGGGATCTCGACGCAGAAGATGCATGCCCGCGGCCCCATGGGCATGGGCGAGCTGACCACCACCAAATGGATCGTTCGCGGTGAAGGTCAGGTGCGTGGGGCCCGTGCCGAGAGCTCCGCGCTCCCGGGATCCTGCCCGGGGGACTGACGCGCCGACGGTAGACGCCTGCCAGGGCCTTCGGTAGCGTATGTGATGTCGGCCACTCCTTCGCGAGCGGCTGACCACCGCAGACGACGAAGGAGTCATCATGAACCTGGGCGACTACGACTGGCTTGGGCTGGTCGAGAAGGTCGTCATAGCTCTGGTCATCCTTCTGGTCACATGGATCGTGGCCAAGGTAGTCCGATGGGCTGTGGCGAAACTGGTCAGAAGCGTTCCTCTCCTGCAGCGTGGAGGTGATGGCGGCCAGTCCTTGGGCGAGGGGCTCGGCCAGATCGCCTCATTGCTGATCTGGCTGTTCGGTCTGGTGGCGGTCCTGCAGGTGTTCGCCCTGGAACAGGTCCTCACCCCGGTGCAGGAGCTGCTGCAGGTCTCTCTGGGCTTCCTGCCCAACATCATCGCCGCCGGTGTGATCTTCTTCATCGGTGTGGTGATCGCCCGCCTCGTCAAGCAGCTCATCGAGGCGACGGTCGGCAGGGTGAATTTCTACGGGCTGGCGAACCGGGCCAGGTCTGCCGCTGACCGCACCAGTGAGGCGGCAGGGGCTCCGGGTACGGCGGCACCCGCGGGGCAGAGCGGTCCACCGCCTGGCCAGGCGCCGGGTGGCGCCTCAGCCGAGGCCGTCGACGTCAATCGCAGGATCACCTCGACGATCGCCAACATCGTGTTCGCGATCATCGTCATCGTGGTCGGCATCGCCGCTCTGCAGGTACTGGGCATCTCGGCGATCTCGGAGCCTGCCACCGCGATGCTCGACATGATCCTCAACGCCATCCCGGCGATCATCGCCGCAGCGCTGATCCTCGGCGTCGGCGTCCTGATCGCGAAGTTCATCGGAGGCCTGCTCGAGTCGACCTTGGGCAGCATCGGCACCGACCGGTTCGCCGCCACCTTGGGCGTCGAGCCGCAGCAGTCCAGTGTCTCGTCGATCCTCGCGAAGATCGGGCAGGTCGCGATCGTTCTCTTCTTCGCCATCATGGCGGCCAGGGCTCTGAACTTCCCGGAGATCACGCTGATCCTCAACGAAGTCCTGGCGCTCGGCGGCCGGGTCCTCTTCGGCGCGATCATCATCGGAGTCGGCTTCTTCATCGCCAACCTCCTGGCCCGCACCGTGGGAGGCGGGACCGCGAGCACGATCATCCGCTACGGCACGCTCGCGCTGTTCGTGGCCATGGGTCTGCAGTACATGGGCATCGCGGACTCGATCATCAATCTGGCCTTCGGCGCCGTCGTCGTCGGAGGGGCTCTGGCCGCGGCCCTGGCCTTCGGCCTGGGAGGCCGGGACACGGCGGCCCGCACCCTGAAGAGGCTCGAGGACAACAGGGCGAGCACGTCGACGCCGGCAGCCGCGAGTGCCGACGCCACCCGACGGACGGGCGGCGCAGCCCAGGCCGGCGGCGGAACAACAGGGTCGACGGGCGGAACAGGGTCGACCGGACGCCCTGCGACGCCCCCGCAGTCGCCCCCGAGGACGCCGCCGCAGTCGCCTCCGGGGACTCCACCGTCCGCGCCGCCGCAGGCTCCATGAGGCTGCCGCTGACGCGAGCCTGACAAGGGGTCGGTTCGACCTGTCGGCGCATCGGATCGCTCCGGTGCGCCGACAGGCGAGTCGGCCCCGTCTTCGCGTAGACTTGCGGTGTTCTGAATCGTCCGTAGAGGGAGAGGCATGCTCAACCCGCCGTTCGCCGCCGAGATGCTGGCCGCCGAGGCTGAAGAGGAGATCGCCCTCTTCATGCCCGCCGAGTGGTTCGGCATCATCATGTTCATCGTGCTGATGCTGCTCCTGCTGATCACCGTCGGATTCTCCAGCAAGAGCAAGAGCCCCGCCGCCCGGGAGCACGAGGACCACTGAACGCAGTGCCTCCACAGTCCGCCGCCACCTCCGACCCCGGACGCCGCAGGATGCGGCTCGGGCTCATGGGTGGGACCTTCGACCCCATCCACCACGGTCACCTGGTGGCTGCCAGCGAAGTCGCCAGCGAGTTCGAGCTCGACGAGGTCATCTTCGTCCCGACCGGCCAGCCTTGGCAGAAGGCGGAACGTGATGTCACCGCACCGGAGCACCGGTACCTGCTCACTGTGATCGCCACGGCGGCCAACCCCCGGTTCACCGTGTCGCGGGTGGACATCGATCGCGGAGGACCGACCTTCACGATCGACACGCTCCGGGATTTCCGCCACCACTATCCCGAGGCGGATCTGTTCTTCATCACCGGGGCGGATGCGATGGCACAGATCATGTCCTGGAAGGACGTCGACGAGCTGTGGGAGCTGGCACACTTCGTGTCCGTCACTCGGCCTGGCTACGTCTCCGAGGACTTCGGGCGCACCGATCACATCTCGCTCATGGAGATCCCGGCGATGGCGATCTCCTCCACCGACTGCCGAGAACGTGTCCGGGACGGCAAACCGGTCTGGTATCTGGTGCCGGACGGGGTGGTGCAGTACATCGGGAAGCACAGGCTGTACCAGGATCTCTCCAGTGCAGACGAGTCGTCTGTCACGTCCGGCGAGGCGGCCAGGGGCGAGGACGACTCCCGGCATAGCATGGACGAAATCCCGCAACCCCGGACGACACACAGTCCGCAGGAGGCTACGACATGAGTGCAGAGAACCCCGAGCAGGGCGACGGCGGCGATCTCCGCGCCCGCTATCTGCCCGTGTCCCGGAAGGAGCTGCGCCGTCGTCGTGAGGCTGAGCTGGCCGCCCAGCAGGCCGACGGGCGTCCCTCGGGGACCCAGGACGGCGGCTCCGTCGACACGCCTTCTGACGAAGATTCTCAGCCGACGCCCCCGGCTGGGCCGGTCTCTGCCGCCGTCGTGCTCGACGAACAGACCCAGACGGCGAGCACGCCCGTGGTGAGTCCCCACGACCAGGCAGACGCCGCGGTGCTCGATGCTGACGATGACGAAGCGGTTGCCGGCAGCGAGGATGCCGCCGGTGAGGACGGCGCGGCTGACGACAGTCAGGGCGTCGAGGACGTTGCGGCAGAGGTCACCGACGTGACGTTGCCGGCGGTTCGGGAGGAAGACGCAGCCCAGGACCTGGCCGACAGCGAGGACCTGGTGGACAGCGAGGGCCTGGTGGATGTGGATGCCGCGGAGACCGGAACTCTTGAGGTGGTCCCCGTCCCCCCTTCCGAGGACGGCGACCAGGCTGAGGCATCGGACGCCGACGATCTCGACGACGACGATCTCGACGACGACGACGGGGATGACGACGGCGATGACTTCGACGGCGACGATCTCGAGGATGCCGACGACGTCGGCCTCGGAGCCGGCGACCCCGGCGGTGAGACGGCCGACGCGGGTCTGCCTGAGGACGAGGCAGATGATGCCGACGACGTGGACGACGACGCAGATGACGCGGACGACGACGAGGCGGACGGCGGGGAGGCCTCCGAGGATTCGCCGGAGGAGACGGCACCCGTGCCCGCGTCGCGCAAGGCACGGCGCCTGCTGAGAGAGACCGGCAGCCTCCAGGCGCTGACCGATGACAAGCTGCAGGAGATCGACCAGCTGACGGCAGCGATCGCGACGCAGTCGGCCCAGGACCCGCATCGGGTGGATCCTGAGCTGCTGAAGAAGCAGCAGGCACTCGCTGCCAAGGCCATGCAGGCCAACCAGGAGCGCCGTCGTCGGGAGATCGAGGAGGAGGAGCGTGACCGCCGACGTCGTCGTCGGGAGCGGCCTGAGTCTGAGGTCATCACCCGCAAGGCGCTCCGCGCCTACGCCACCTCGGACGACCAGGAGTACGTGGACGTCCCCACCGGGGAGATCGACCCGATCGAGGCCAGTGGCGCCCACGGCCTCGAACTTGACGACATGGTGGAACAGACCACCCGGCAGGCCTCCCGGCAGGCCCTGCTTCTCTGGCTGGTGATCATCCTGGCAGCATTGCTGCTGATCGCCGTCGGCGTCGTCCTGTTCACCGTTCTCTGACACGACCACACCACACTTCGGCGGGGATCTGCCGACAACTGAGGAGCTTCGACTCGACGTGACCATCTCTGATGCGGTCCTGACCGAACTGCGCACAGCCGCCGCCGCGGCTGCGGACAAGCTTGCCACAGACATCGTGGGCCTCGACGTGGGGGAGAGGCTGGGCATCACCGACGCCTTCCTCCTCTGCTCGGCGCCGTCAGAGCGTCAGATCGGGTCGATCGTGGATGAGATCGAGCGTCAGCTGCGTGAGCAGCACGACTCCGCGCCGCTGCGCCGGGAGGGACGGGGGTCCGGCACGTGGGTGCTTCTCGACTATGGGCATCTCGTGGTCCATGTGCAGCAGGAAGAGGAGCGCGTCCTGTACGGGCTGGATCGTCTCTACGCGGATGTGGACCGGGTGGATCTGCACCTGCCAGAGGCCGGACCAGCCGCAGCGGGCGAGTGATCGCCCCAGGTCAGGAGCCGATGGCGATGTGGCGAGCGCCACGTCATCCCGATTTGCATCGGCACTGGGCGGATGAGTAAAGTATAGGAGTCGCCACGGCGGCGGAGAGAAAAACATGCGGGGGTATGGCGCAGCTGGTAGCGCGTCTGCATGGCATGCAGAAGGTCACGGGTTCGAGTCCCGTTACCTCCACCGATAGATGAATTACCCAGAGATGCCTCGTCAGATGACGGGGCATTTCTGCGTCTGGAGATGATCCGCTCCCAGAGGGGTGCAGGCGGGCTCACCCCGCGGCGGCGCTCGCCTCCTCGATTCGCACCTCAAGTCCGTCGAGCACCAGGTCGAGGCCGTGGATGAACTCTCTCCTCTCGGTGACCTGCGTCGGCTCGTCCGTCTCGGGGAAGACGCTCGAGGCGAGCATCTCGGCCACCTGGGGGAAGCGGTCCGCTGTGACGAGCTGCGTCAGCGCCGACCCGTACTCGTGCTCGGCCTCAGCCTGGGCCTGACCTGCGGGGCGGCCGTCGTGGAGGTCCTGCATGAGCAGGATGGACTGCCGCACGAAACCGCTGAGCAGAGTGATCACGCGGATCTTCTCGCGCCACGTCAGCCGGGTCGCGGCCAGGGGTTCGAGACCACGTTCCAGCCAGGCGATCTGATGTGGGCCTGACGGCGCGCGATGCACCGGGATCCGAGGGATCCATGGGCGCCGGACGTACAGGTCCCAGAGGTCAAGCGCCCATTGGCGCAGGCCGGGGCGCCATCCGCCAGGGGGTGCCGACGTGCCGGGCAGTTCGCTCGCGGCATCCATCATCAGGTGGAGCAGATCCTCTTTGGAGCCGATGTGCCGGTACAGCGACATGGCCGTGACGCCCAGCTGGTCGGAGATGCGGGGCAGAGTCACTGCATCCAGGCCTGACGTGTCAGCCAGCTCTACCGCCGTCGTGATCACCGTCTCGAGATCCAGTCTCGGCTTGCGTCCCTGACGCGCCTGGCTCGCAGGGAGCCGCCACTGGCGGCGCATGAGGTCAGGCACGGTGCTGTCGTTCATGGTCCCGATCCGGTGGCTGGTCCGCCCGATGGCTTCGGGCGCGTCCCAGGATACCTGAGGCCACTTAGTATACGAGATATAGTTTAGCTGTCATAGTTACCGTATGGCCCCAGAGTCTCCCCAGACGGCGCGCAGCGCCACACACCAGAGGCTGCATGACGTCGACGCCCTGCGCGGCTTCGCCCTGCTCGGCATCTTCGTCGTCAACGTCACTTTCATGGCATCGGCCTACCCGGGGAACCTGGTGGACGACCCGTCGTTCTCGTCGCCGGTCGACCACATCGCACGCTTCCTCGTCGCGGTGCTGTTCTCGATGAAGTTCTACCTCCTGTTCTCCTTTCTCTTCGGCTACAGCTTCGTCCTCCAGATGGAGGCGTCCCGACGAGCGGGGAAGGCCTTCGTCCCGCGGATGCTGCGCAGGATCCTCGGCCTCTTCCTGCTCGGGGTCGGGCATATCGTGGTGCTGTACGGCGGAGATGTGCTGACCACATACGCCGTGGTGGGTCTGATCCTGGTGGCGATGCACCGCGTGAGAGACGTCGTCGCACTCCGCGCCGCCGGGGCGATCTACGCCTTCGTGCTGCTGTCCCTGATCATGAGTGCTCTGTTCATCGATCGCTCAGCGTTCATGCCCGAAGAGGCTCAGCGGTTGATCATCGCCGCGGAGCAGACTCAGCTCCTGCTGGGCGGTCCCGCCGACGTTGTGTCGCACCACCTCAGCGGACTCGATCTGCTGGTGGTGCAGGCGGCATCACTCCAGGGACCCACTGCCCTGGCGATGTTCCTCCTCGGGATGGTCGCGGCACGACGCGGCCTGTTCACCACGCTGAGCGAACGCCCTCGTCTGCTGCGGCAGGCCCAGGTCGTCGGTTTCCCGGTGGGCCTCGGCGGAGGCATCGTCTACGCCCTCCTGGGCGCCGACAGCAACACAGTCGCCGTCGCCGTGAGCGTCGCGACGGCGCCGTTCCTGACCGCCGCCTACGTGTCGACCCTGGTGCAGCTCATGCACCGGGCGGCCTGGATCCGCGAGGCGTTCGCGCCGGTCGGTCGGATCGCGCTGTCGAACTATCTGGCGCAGTCGGTGGTCGGCGTCCTCCTGTTCACCGGAGTCGGACTCGGGCTGGCCGGCCGAGTGTCGCCGCCGCTGCTGATCCTGACGGCCTGCATCGTGTTCGCCGGGTCCGTCGTGGCGAGCCGATGGTGGCTGCGGCGCCATCGATACGGACCCGCGGAGCATCTTCTTCGCTGGTTCACGAACTGGAGCCGCCCGAGCAGTCCGCGAGCGACCAGACCGCTGACACGCTGAAGGAGCCGTTCCGTCATGGATGTGATCACCGCGAAGACCACGGGCGAATGGGAGCGCTGGCTCGAGGCCCATCATGACACCACACCGGAGGTGTGGATCCTGATCGGCAAGCGGGCCTCCGGCATCCCCTCGATCCAGCCGGAGGAGGCGACCGAAGCGGCCCTGTGCTTCGGATGGATCGACAGTCACCGGCGCGCCGTCGACGACAAGACCTATCTGCAGCGCTACTCGCCCCGTCGTCGTGGAAGCCGTTGGTCAGCGCGCAACGTCGCCCTGGCGGAGAGACTCATCGCTGGGGACCGCATGCGGCCCGCAGGGCTGGTCGAGTACCAGAAGAGGAGGCCGCCCGATCCCTGAACGCCTCGGAGAGCCGCGGCCCCACAGACGACCGAAAGGAACACCATGCTCCACGGATTCACCACCATCAACTTCTACGTCGACGACGTCGCAGGCGCCGCGAGCTGGTACCGGGAGGTGCTGGGCATCGAGCCCTATTTCGTCCGACCGTCGAGGGAGGACCCGGCCTACGTGGAATTTCGGGTCGGCGACCAGGATGCCGAACTCGGCCTGATCAGCAGTCAGTACCGTCCCGGAGGTCATGGAGAGGCCCGGCCAGCGGGAGCGGTCATGTACTGGCATGTGGATGATGTCTCCGGCGCGGTCGGGCGCCTCCTCGAGCTCGGCGCCACGGAGCTCGAACCTCCGACGCCACGAGGCACCGAAGGGTGGGAGACCGCCCAGGTGGCCGACCCGTTCGGCAACATCCTCGGCCTCATGTACAGCCCACACTTCCTCGAGCTGCGAGATCGCCGAGCAGCCGAGAGCTCGCGGGACTGACCTCCAGGCATCGGCTCCTCGGCTGCTCGCAGGGACCGTGGCGTGTGACGACCGGATTATGTCCTGCGGAAGGACTAGAGTTGACCTCGGCGGCCGGATCGATCGCGCCGCCACATGTCGTCGACACCGCACAGGAGTACACGTGGACCACAGGATTCTGGGCAGGACTCGTCGGGAGGTCTCAGCCATCGGCCTGGGGACTTGGCAGCTGGGAGCGGACTGGGGCGATGTGGAGGACTCCGCCGCCCTGGCCGTCCTGGATGAGGCCGCCGAGTCAGGGGTGACCTTCTTCGACACTGCCGACGTCTACGGGGACGGGCGCAGCGAGACCCTCATCGGGCGCTGGCTCCAGCAGAATCCGGCATGGGACGGAACCGTCGCCACGAAGATGATCCGCAGGGCGCCTGAGCCCGACCTCGCGCACGCCACCTACGACAACTTCCGTGCATGGACGGACCGTTCCCGCCGCAACCTCGGAGTGGACACCCTGGACCTGGTCCAGCTGCACTGTCCCACCAGCGACGTCATCGCCTCCGATGCGGTCTATGAAGCCCTCGACCGCCTCGTCGAAGACGGTGCGATCGCTTCCTACGGCGTCAGCGTGGAGACCTGCCGGCAGGCCCTCGACGCGATCGCGCGGCCCCACGTGGCGACAGTGCAGATCATTCTCAACGCCTTCCGGCGCAAGCCCCTGGATGAGGTCCTGCCCGCCGCCCAGTCCGCCGGCGTCGGGATCATCGCTCGGGTTCCTCTGGCCAGTGGGCTCCTCAGCGGCCGCTACACCACCGAGACGGTCTTCGCGGAGAACGACCATCGCAGCTTCAACCGCGGCGGGGAGGCGTTCGACGTCGGGGAGACGTTCTCCGGGGTGGACTATGCGGCCGGCGTGGAAGCAGCCGCGACGTTCTCGGAGCTGGCCCGCGGCGTCGGTCTCGAGCCGGCGACCGCCGCGCTGGCCTGGGGCGCTCAGCAGGAGGGCGTGAGCACTGTGATCCCGGGTGCCCGTTCCACGGAGCAGGCTCGGGCCAATGCCGCCGCCGGAGAGGTCGAGCCGCTGTCTCAGGAGTTCCTGGATGCCGTCCGGGACCTCTACGACACGACGTTCCGGGAGGTCATCCACCCCCGCTGGTGACGGCGTCGGTGGGGCGGATTCAGCGTCTCCAGGCGGAGAACGTGCTCTCCAGCGCACCGTGGAGCTCTCGGTGCATCCGCCGCCGATGCTGATGCTCAGCCACCAGGGGAGAGGGGCGCGTCGGCACCTCCGACGATGTCGCCGCAGCGGCTCCTGCCGTGGGTGAGTCCTCCCCAGCGTCCTGAGCGGGGCGCGACTGGTCCGCCAGCGGTCGGATCTGGTGCCGATGGAGCACGGTCTCGGCCGCTGCGCGGGCCGCGTGGCGTGCCGCGGCGTCCTCGCCCCCGCGGACGTGCAGGACGTCCATTCCGGCGGCGTCCGCCAGCAGCTGTCGCCACACTCTGCTGGTGGCTCCTCCGCCCACCGTCGGCAACGTGGGCTGGCGCAGGTTCAGCTCGTCGACGCCGCAGGCCAGGGAATAGGCGACGCCACCGAGGACCGCCAGGTAAAGGTCGACCGCGGTCGTCTCCGGAGTGATCCCCACGAACGCTCCGCGGGCCGCCGCGTCTCTGACCGGGTAGCGTTCCCCGGTCAGAGACGGCAGGCAGAGGGGGCGCGGCGCCAAGACGCCGAGTCGGGTGGCCGCAGCCTCGTCGGCCTCCTGCGGGGTGGCTCCCGCCAGGAGCTCTCGGCGCGCCCATTCGGCCACGGTCCCGGCAGACTGCACCGCCGCGATCCTCAGGTCCGCGTCACCGGAGAGGGCCAGGCGATGTATGGGCGAAGCCGTGTCCGCCGGGCGTCCCACGTCGTGATCACCGGTGACGGCGGCGATCCACCCGGAGCCGCCCAGGGAGACGTAACCCCGGCCGGGGGAGTCCCCGCTCACCCCGTCGGTCGAGGCGCCGGCGTCGCCCAGACCCAACACCACCGGTGTGTCCGCGGCCAGTCCGAGCTCGGCCGCGTCCTCGGAACGGAGGCGGCAGGCCACGCTGCCTGGCCCGACGAGAGAGGGGAGGAGGTCCGGGAGGCCTGCGGCCAGGCGCGCTGACCGGCTGCGGCTCTGCAGCGCCCGGAGTCCGCCGGTCCACCAGCGGCGGGACTTCAGCTCGAGCAGCCCTGTGGTGGAAGCGGTGGTGGGGTCGGTCAGCGCCGGCGCGCCGAGGCGGCGGGCGATGGCTGCGGCCGGCCCGAAGACGACGTCGGCGGCGTCCTCGAGGACATGGGGTCGGTGACGGTCCAGCCAGAGCAGCTTCGGCATCAGTCCGCTGGCGTCCTGGAGGCTGCCGCTGCGTGCCGCCCAGTCGGGAAGGTCCCCCGCCAGCTCGTCGAACTCCTCGTGGGCGCGGACGTCCGAGTAGAGGATCGCCGGGGCCACGGGCAGGCCTGCCGCATCGAGGAGGACCACGTCCTGCATCTGGCCGGTGAGGCCGATGGCGACGACGCGCTCGGCCAGGCCGGGGCGCGTCACGGCGGCGGCGATCACCGCGCGGAAGGCGTCCCACCAGTGCTCGGGATCCTGCTCCGTCATCACGTCCCCAGACGCGGACGGAGGGTGCGCAGTCGGGTAGTCCTCGCGGTGGGAGGACCGATGCCGACCCTGCTGATCGACCACCACGAGTTTCACTCCGGAGGTGCCGAAGTCCACTCCGACGATGAGGGCGTCCTGGAGGCTGTGCATCCGCATCAGCGTATCGGGTGGGAGGTGCGCACTGGAATCACCGGGCCGCGGGAGGCTGACCTGGTCGACCGCTGGTGGCTACGGTGGCGGCGGTGCCCCGTGCCGTCTGCCCAGCCGTCAGGAGATCCATGACTGAGCCCAGATTCACCAATTGGTCCGGCAGCGTGTCATGCAGCCCCGCCCGGTGGCTGCGCCCCGTCGGCGTGGACGAGTTGGCGGAGACCGTCGCCGAGACGGCGGCCCGCGGGGGCACTGTGCGTCCTGTGGGATCCGGACATTCCTCCATGCCGCTGATGAGCACCGAGGACGTGCTCGTCAGCCTGGACGACTTCTCCGGGGTCTGCGGCGCCGACGTCGACTCGGGCCGGGCCACGGTGCTGCCGGGCACGGGGCTTGCCGAGCTTGGGGCGCAGCTGGCCGTACACGGAGTCGCGTTGGAGAACCTCGGTGATGTGGACTACCAGGCCATCGCGGGTGCCGTCGGGACGGGGACGCACGGTTCCGGCGTGCGGCTGGGCAACCTGTCCTCGACGGTGGTGGGCGGAGAGCTCATCGACGGTCGGGGAGAGGCCGTCGCCTTCGGCGAGGATGCCGGCGGCGACACCGACGACCCCCTGCTGCGAGCCGCTCAGGTCTCCCTCGGCGCCTTGGGGGTCCTCACCCGCCTGACCCTGCGCGTCGAACCTGCCTATCAGTTGCACCGAGTCAATGTGATGACGCACGTGGACTGGGTGCTGGAGAACTTCGACGCGCTCATCGCGGCGCACCGCAGCGTCGACTTCTACTGGTATCCGCGCAGCGATCTGGCCCAGGTGCGCATGCTGAACATCCCGGGCCATGAGCCGGACCCCGACCAGCCGGGGGCTGTCCCGCCCGGGACTGTGAAGACCGAGGAGACGGGGCCGTCCTACGATATCATCCCGAATGCCCGCGATCTGCGGTTCGAGGAGATGGAGTACATGCTCCCGCTGGACGCCTCGTTGGAGGCGTTCCGGCGCGTTCGGGAGCGCGTGAAGGCCCGTCATCGGGCACGCGTGGGCTGGCGGATCCTGGTCCGGACGGTCGCACCGGACCGGGCGATGATCAGCAACGCGCAGCGACGCCCCACGATGACCATCGCTCTGCTGCAGAACGCCACGTTGGACCACCAGGCGTATTTCGCGGACATGGAGCCGCTCCTGCGAGCCTTCGGAGGACGGCCCCACTGGGGGAAGAAGCATTCGCTCCGAGCCCCGGAGCTGCGAGAGCTCTATCCAGAATGGGAGGACTTCCTGGAGGTGCGAGACCGGATGGACCCGGAACGCGTCTTCCTCAACGACCATCTGGGAGAGATCTTCGGCGTGGAGACCCACGGAGGACGTCCTCGACGACAGGAGACAGGATGAGGCACTCACCCCCTGGAGGAGATGCCGCCGCAGGACCCGGCCACCGTCGGTGGGCGTTCTCCGCCGGGTGGATCCCGCCGGAGAGCACCGGGCACGAACCGGAGTTCACCAGCCGAGACGTGCTGTGTCTGCTCAACGCCGAGGCGGCTGACGCCTGTGTGGAGGTCACGGTCCACCACGCCGCACGCGAGCCGGTGGGGCCCTACCGGATCAGGGTGGGCGCCGGCCGGGTCACCCATGTGCGGATCAATGACCTCATCGACCCCGAGGCCGTCCCGCTGGGGGAGCCTTATGGCCTCTGCCTGGTGAGCGACGTTCCGGTGGTCGCCCAGCTGGCGCATCTCGACAGCCGCAGGGGCAGTCTGAGCACGGCGGTGACCACCGGAGTCCCTGGCGACTGAGGTCTGGCCGCTTCGACGGGCTCCGGTGCGGGCACGTGCCCGCCGAGCTCGCCTGCGCCGCGGCCGAGGCGAGTCCTCCCGCCGGGAGGGTGAGCGGTCGCAGATCAGTGGTCGCGCAGGTCAGTGGTCGCGCAGGTCAGTGGTCGCGCAGGGCCGAGATCAGTTCGTCCTTGGTCATGTCGGAGTAGCCGGTGATGCCGAGCTCCTGGGCGCGGTCCCGCAGCTGATCGACGGTGCGGTCCTCATAGTTCGATGACTTCCCGCCCTTCTCACCGACTTCGCTGCGGCCCTCGTCCGCCGCCTGGTTGGCGATGCGTGCAGCCTTCTCCTTGGACTCGCCCTCAGCGCGCAGCCGCTCGTAGAGCTCTTCGTCCTTGATGCTGTCGCGGGCCATCTCAGAACCCCTTTCCACCGGTCACCGGGATCACGGAGCCGGACACATAGGATGCTTCCTCACTGGCCAGGTACACATAGGCGCCGGCCAGCTCGGCCGGCTGTCCGGGCCGACCCAGGGGAGTGTCCTGTCCGAACTGTTCGACGGCGTCGTCGGGGAACCCGGTCGCCGGGATGAGCGGAGTCCAGATGGGCCCCGGCGCCACCGCGTTGACGCGGATGCCCTTCTCGCCGAGCTCCAGCGCCAGGGCTTCCGTGAAGGCGACCTGTGCCGCCTTCGTCATCGCATAGTCGAAGAGCGGGGGCTTCGGGCCGACCGCCTGGATCGAGGTGGTCGTGATGATCGAGGCCCCTGGCTTCAGATGCGGCACAGCTTCGCGGGTCATCACCACATGGGCGAGCAGGTTCGTGTCGAAGACGCGGCGCACCTCCTCTGTGGGCACGGTGTCGATGCCGTCACGTTGCCGCTGGTAGGCCGCGTTGAGGATGAGGACGTCGAGCCCGCCCAGGTCCTCCACGGCACGTACGACGACGTCGACCGCGTTCTGCTCATCAGTGATGTCGGCAGGGTAGGAGAAGGCATTCCGACCCGCGCTCTCGATGAGTCGGCGGGTCTGTGCGGCGTCCTCGGCCTCCTCGGGAAGGTGGACGAAGGCGACGTCGGCGCCCTCCCGGGCGTAGGCGATCGCCACCGCCCGGCCGATGCCGGAGTCTCCTCCGGTGATCAGGGCCTTCTTCCCGGTGAGCCGACCGTGGCCGACCCAGCTCTCCTCGCCGTGGTCCGGCGTGGGCGCCGTCGGGCCGGTCAGTCCCGGCTGGTCCTCCTGCTGCTGGGCGGGGAGCTCGTCCCCACGGTGCTTGGTGCGTGGGTCCTGCTGGGTGTCGTGATGGGGGTGATGCGATGTCACCGGAAGTCTCCCTTCTGTCAGCTCTCTGGCGCGCGTCAGCGGGATCCTGCACTCACCAACCTACGCCGTCGGCCTCCGCAGTCAACGGGGTGGGGACGTATTGTGAGGGAACTCCCAGGAAATCAGCAGAAAGTTCTGGGGAGCGGGCCACCGAGACGCCAGCGGGACAGGTGCGGGGCACGGACAGGGTCCGTGACCAAGATGTCGAGGAGCTCAGGCCCGGCCGGGGCGCCGGATCAGGCTGGTCAGTGCGCGACGTCCCAGGAGGAAGACGGCCAGGGTCACGGTGGTGACCAGGACGAAGGACACCGGTGCACCGCCCAGCCCCAGCAGGACGCGCAGCAGCATGCCCAGGGCCACCGTCACTCCGAGCACCACGACGCCGTCGGGCCAGATCCGAGACGGCCGACGCCACGTCCGGACCAGGGTCGAGGCGAGCGCCCAGGCGAGGAGGAACGGGAAGGCGGTGGAGAGGATGTCGAGCAGGCCCAGGCCGCTCACATGTGTGCGGTTCCCCAGCGCCGCGAACAGCGTGATCAGCAGCGCGTCCGCTGCGAGGAGCCACGCGGCGTGCCGCGGAGCGGGCGCTGGTGCGGTTCGGACGGGGCCGGGGGTGATGTCAGAGTCGTCGGCGGTCTTCATCGCAGCCCAGCTTAGACCGTCCTTCCTGGAGGTTGTACCGCAATTCACAACCCCTCAAGGGTGTTCCTGTAGATACAATCTGCTAAGGTTGTGCACATGATCATCATGACGCTCGACCAGAAGGACTCGCGGCGGCAGCCCGATCTGGTGAACCGAGTCGTCGCGGAGCTGGATGCGATGGCCGGACCGCATCTGGTGCGCCGATTCCAGCGCACCGCCGGGGACGAGGTGCAGGGAGTGCTGGACGACGCGCAGACGGTGTTGGAGATCGCCCTCGCCGTGGCGCGCACCGAGCAGTGGAGCACCGGCATCGGCATCGGGGCGGTGCGCACCCCGTTGCCTGAGGAGACGCGCGCAGGGAGCGGCCCCGCGTTCGAAGCGGCTCGCGACGCCGTCACCCGGGCCAAGCGGGCATCCGGGGGAGTGGCGCTCACAGCCTCCGACGCCGAGGCGGCGGAGCAGGCCGAGGCGCTGGTGCAGCTGCTCTGCGAACTTGAGCGTCGGCGCACGGACTCGAGCCAGGAGGCTGGGAAGCTCGTGGACGAGGGGCTCTCGCAGTCGGCCGCCGCGGAGGAGCTGGGCACAAGTCAGCAGGCGGTCTCCAGGCGCCTGCAGAGAGGGCTCTGGACAGAGACTCGCCGGGTCCTGTCGGTGGCTGCTGGCATCATGAAGGACATGGATGCCACCGATGGAGTCGATGTCACCGATGTCACCGATGTCACCGATGCCACCGATGCCGCTGACATCCCGGAGGATCGCGTCGGTGATGGGCGGCCGGAAGGGGAGGCATGATCCTCGTCGTCGTGATCCTGCTGCTCCTGTCGGCGGCCCCCGCCGCCGGCTCACTCCTCCCGCGGGTCGCGCGCCCACCTGTGGGTCTGATGAACCTCGCCGCGGCGGCTCAGCTGGCCCTGCTCGGAGCCGCCGCCCTGTGCGCCCTGCAGGTCTCGGACCTCGGGGACCCGTGGTGGCGTGCCGGACTGGTCATCGCCGCAGCGACGGCGGCCTGCCTCGGTGGCTCCGGCATCTCCACCGCAGTGCTGGACACGGCGACCCGTCACGATGCACGCCGCCGCCCGGACCTAGGGGCGGAATCCTCAGGTGACGCCTCCTGGGGTGCCGTCGCGCCGCGCAGCAGGCCGCTTCAGGACCTTGCCGAGGATGACCGTCCTGTCCTGCGAGGAGGTGCATGGATCGGCTTGCTCGAGCGCCTCGCGGTGGTCTCCACTCTGCTCGCATCCTGGCCGGAGGGGTTGGCTGTGGTGCTCGCGGTCAAGGGACTCGCGCGCTACTCCGAGCTGAAGCGGCCCAATGGGGCGGCGGAGAGATTCATCATCGGTACGTTCTGCTCTGTGCTGTGGGCGGCGGCCTGTGCCGGCGTGGCCGCACTCGGCCTGACGGGGTGATGGGGGCCGCGTGCGCATCACATCCTCATTGTGCAACCACATGTTGCATATCTGGCCACCCGGAGGTATGGTGAGCGCTATGCAACTTTAGGTTGCACATCCGGGGTCCGGATGTCGTCACTCGTCACAGGGAGCAGGCCATGGAAGACCGTAGGCAGGGCATCGCAGAGCTCGAGCTGGGCACCATCACCCGAACCATGGAGATCGCCGCGCCGCCGGAGATCGTCTACGAGGTCCTCAGCACCCCCGGCCACCTCGTGAAGTGGTGGCCGGATGGGGCGGACTTCACGCCCCAGGCGGGGGAGATCGGCACACTGACCTTCGGTGAGACCAGCGCATGCGGTCATGCAGAGACAGTGCCGATGGCCGTCGTGGAGGCGGATCCGCCGCAGCGCTTCGCGTTCCGCTGGGTCTATGACGCTGACGCATCCGCCGAACCTGGGAGCTCGCTGCTGGTGACCTTCGACATCCGGCCCGGCGAAGCTGAGCAGTCGAGTGTGGTCACCATGACCGAGGCCGGATTCCGGGAGCGCGGCTGGAGCGAGGCGTCCGTGCAGGCTGAGTACGAGGACCACGTGCACGGATGGACCACCTACCTGCCGCGCCTGACCAGCTATGCGGAGACGCTGGTGTCGGCGGCATGACGGCCACCTCTGAACGCAGCGGCGGCGAATCGTCCAGGATCGACGACACGCTGTGGGATGCCGTGGGGGATCCGACCCGCCGGGCTCTGATGGATGTGATGATCGCCGCGGGTCCGAGCAGCGCCACGAGGCTCAGCGAGCAGATGCCGGTGAGCCGACAGGCGGTGGCCAAGCATCTGGCCGTCCTGGAGAGGGCCGGGCTCGTGGAGGCTCGCCAGGAGGGTCGAGAACGACGCTTCACTGTGGATCCGGAGCAGCTGTCCCGCGCGACGGCGCAGCTGCAGGATGTCGGGCGGCGCTGGGATGCACGACTCGACCGGATCCGCCTGCTCGCCGAGGAGATCCACCGATCGCGGGCGAACTGAGCATCCTGGAGTGATCACCGGCCCGCTCCGGTGATCGCGGGGCAGGCGGCGGGCGCCGGACGGGGCAGGGGCCTCCGGGCATGGTACGGCCTCCTGAGGATGCCCGCCCTCATCGGTAGATTGACATAATGTAGATTATCGGCGATCGAGCGTGATGTGGTTGTGCGCGATTCGGGCCCCGTCACGCCCACAGTCGATCTCCCGCAGCTGAAGTCGATCTCCCTCAGTTGATCTCTCGTGACCTGGGCGTGAATGTCAGGTGCGGCGTCGCACGTCATGCCACCGGATACGCTCGGTGGCATGACCTGCTCGCCCCAGAGTTTCGACCAGATCGACCCGATGCGTGAAGCCCGCTGGCCGCTGCGCTGCCCGTTGCACCCGTCAGCTGCGCCGACCCCACTGACGGTGCTGACAGAGCTGAGTGAGGCGGACGAGTTGCATGCCAGGTCGCGCATCAGGGGGCTCACCTGCGCCGCAGGGCATCGCTTTGATGCGGCACGTCAGGGTTATGTCAATCTGCTGGTCGGCGCAGGATCCCGGGCCACACCCGACACGGCGGCGATGATCATGGCTCGCGAACGCATCCAGGATGCCGGGGTGTTCTCGGCGCTGACCTCGGCTCTCCGAGAGATCGCCGACCTCAGGATGCCTCAATCGTCGAGGCCCGTGCTGCTGGACTGCGGGGCCGGGACCGGACATCACCTGCGGAGCCTGCTGGAGGGGCACCCTTCCGCCCGCGGCATCGCTCTGGACCTCTCCCCCGCCGGGCTGAAGCGTGCGGCGCGGCATCCCCGCACGCTCGCGCTGGCCTGGGACCTGTGGCGCGACCTGCCTCTGCAGAGCTCTTCGGTGGATCTGCTGCTGGACATCTTCGCTCCGCGGAACGTGGACGAGTATGCCCGCGTGCTGGCCCCCGGTGGGGCTGCCGTCGTCGTCACGCCGCGGCCGGGGCATCTGGCAGAGCTCGCTGACGGCGGACTGCTGGCCATGCGTCCCGACAAACATGCGGACCTCACAGCCCACATGGGGCGGCGCCTCGGAGATGCCGTGGAGCGCCGCAGGGTCCGCGCGCACGTGCCGGTGGCCGAGTCCACAGCGGTGGATCTGGTGATGATGGGCCCGGCCGGCCATCATCGTGAGGCCCCCGACGTGGCCGCCGCGGTGGCCGAGGCCGGTGTGCACGAGGTGACGGTGGACCTGGATGTGACCGTGTGGATCGCATGAGTCGGCGGGTTGTGCGCAGTTCGGCTGTGATGGGGATGACGGGAGCACTGTCGTCAGGCAGAATGAGGAGCACAAGCGGCTCACCTGTGGGTTTTCTCCACGTACTGGATGAACGTACTGGATGAACGTACTGGATGAACGTACTGGATGAACGTACTGGATGAGTCGGCGACGAATCGGGGTCAGGAGGAGGCGATCGCATGATCGAATGGTTCGGCGAGAATCTGTGGGCGGCCTGGCTCTCCCTGACCTTCGTCCTCCTCGTGCTCGAGCTGCTGATGCTCGACCTGCTGTTTCTGATGCTGGCCGCGGGGGCGGCCGCCGCGACCACTGTCGCTCTGGCCGGAGGCCCTGGGTGGATGCAGGTGGTCATCGGGTCGGCGACGGCGCTGCTGATGCTCGGCGCAGTGCGCCCTGTCGCGCTTAAGCATCTGAAGAAGGGCTCCCAGGAGCAGCTCACCAATGTGGACCGGATGACAGGCATGGAGGCCCAGCCGCTGGAGACCGTCACCCGGGACGCCGGCCTGGCGGAGGTCGACGGCGGCACCTGGACCGCGCGGGCGGCCGGCGACTTCCGCATCGAGCCCGGCATGGCCGCCGTCGTGGAGTCCGTGGACGGTGCCATCGTCTACCTGCGGCCCGCCGCAGGCATCGCCTGGGAGGACCCCGAACCCCGAGAAGCCTGACCGACGGCGCAGAGGCGACCGGTTCGGCAGGACCAGACCACCCCACCGAGAACTACACGAGGAACGGAAACCCCATGGATGTAGCACTTCTCTTCGTCCTCCTGGCGCTCATGGCGCTGGTCGTCATCATCCTGGTGCGCAGCGTGCGGATCATTCCGCAGGCCCGTGCCGGGATCGTGGAGCGCCTCGGCAAATACCAGCGCACGCAGGGGCCCGGACTGACCCTGCTGGTGCCATTCATCGACAGACTCGTCCCCCTGCTGGACATGCGTGAGCAGGTCGTCTCGTTCCCACCGCAGCCGGTGATCACCGAGGACAACCTGGTGGTCTCCATCGACACCGTGGTCTACTTCCAGATCACCGATCCGAAGGCCGCCACCTACGAGATCCAGAACTACATCCACGCCGTCCAGGAGCTCACCACCACGACGCTGCGCAACGTGGTCGGGGGCATGCACCTCGAAGCCGCGCTGACCTCCCGTGACACGATCAACGGTCAGCTCCGCGGTGAGCTGGACAAGGTCACAGGCCGCTGGGGCATCCGCGTGGCCCGAGTGGAGCTCAAGGCCATCGAGCCGCCCCTGTCCATCCAGGACTCCATGGAGAAGCAGATGCGTGCCGAGCGTGACCGGCGTGCCGCGATCCTCACGGCCGAGGGCACCAAGCAGTCGGCCGTGCTGACGGCCGAAGGTGAGCGTCAGGCGGCCATCCTTCAGGCCGAGGGTGAGGCGCAGGCCCGCATCCTGGCCGCCAACGCGGAGGCCCAGGCCATCGAGACCGTCTTCAACGCGGTCCACGACTCCGAGCCGGGCCCCGAGCTTCTCTCCTACCAGTACCTGCAGACCCTTCCGGAACTGGCCAAGGGAGACTCCAACACCATGTGGGTGATTCCCGGCGAGTTCGGAGACGCCCTCAAGGCGTTCTCCGGAACGTTCAGCGGCCAGGCCCAGTCCTCCGACGGGCGTTCTCCTGAGGAGCGCGAAGCTGAGCGTGCTGCCCGCGAGGAGCGACTGCGCGAGCGGCGCGAGCGCCGGGAGCGCGAGGCTCGTGAGCGCAAGGGCAAGCCGGCGATCTCCGACGCCATCGCGGACATGGCCTCCTCGGCCCGGTCCACCTCCGTCACCGACGAGCACCCCCACTATGAGGGCACCCAGGAGATCGAGGAGGAAGCACGGAAGGCTCAGAGCGCCGGCTCAGGACGCCGCGCTTCGAGTGCGACGGAGGAGTCCAGCGCGGATGCGCTCAAGCGGGTGGCGGAGACGGCTCCCCCGGAGGCGGATCCGTCCATCGGCTCTGGCCGCGGCATCGGCGATGACTCCGGCCAGCGGTCGTTGCCGCAGAACCCGGAGCCCCCCGCCTACGACCCGTACCAGCAGCCCCAGCCGGGACAGCAGCCGCAGCCCGAGCCGGGCCACCCCCAGGGGCAGCAGCCGCCACGGCCTCAGCAGGGGCAGCAGCAGTGGCCGCCGCATCAGCCGGGCCAGCCGGGTCAGCCGGGTCAGGGTCAGCCGGGAGGCCGGCCGCCGCGCCAGGGCTGAGCCGATCCTCGGCCCGGGGCCGACGGACGCCGGCGGAACTGAGCGGGTGCGTCGCGGAATAACCGCGCCGCACCCGCTGTTAGCCTGTGGGACAAAGTGTGTCCCCGTCAGTGGAGGAGAATGCCGATGAGCGACCGCAGTCTGCGCGGAATGCGCCTGGGTGCGCAGTCGATGGAGACCGAGTCGGGTGTGGAGCCTGCTCCGCGTCAGGACGTCGAGTACGTGTGTGAGGACGGCGAGAAGATCACCGTCACCTTCGCCGCCGACGCGGAGGTCCCGGCCACCTGGACCTCGCCCACCGGCAAGGAGGGTGTCCTCGTGGACGGCACCAAGCCGGACGAGACCCCTGAGAAGCCCGTCCGTACGCACTGGGACATGCTTCTGGAGCGTCGTTCCGTGGAGGAGCTCGAGGACATCCTCACCGAGCGGCTCAGGAAGCTGCGCGAGCGCCGCGGCGAGAAGGTCTCCTGACCGGCTCACCCGCCTGAGCGGCTCGACTCACTGAGCAGCGACGTCAGAGGGCCCGTCACCTGGTGGTGACGGGCCCTCTGACGTCGGGACGGGGTTCTCTCACGGACCGGGTCCTCTCACAGATCCCGGCCCTCACGCGGGAGGTTCAGCCCAGGCCCAGACGACCGGCCAGCGTCTGGGCTCGCGCGGCCAGGCCCCAGCGTGTGACGTTGAGCATCGCTTCCACCACGATGTCGGAGCTCATCTTCGAGGCACCCAGCGTGCGTTCCACGAAGGTGATCGGGACTTCCACGATGGTCTTGCGCTGCCGCGCCACACGGAAGGTCATGTCCACCTGGAACCCGTATCCGACCGACTCGATGCTGCCGAGGTCGACGTCCTCCAGCGTGGAACGACGGAAGACGCGGTAGCCGGCCGTGATGTCTCGCACGCCCAGACCCAGCATGGTGCGCGAGTACAGCGACCCGGCGCGCGAGATGAGCTCGCGGTGGAACGGCCAGTTGACCACGGCTCCCCCGGGCACCCAGCGCGAGCCGATCACGAGGTCGGCCTCGTCGATCTTCGCGATGAGGTCCGGCAGCTGCTCCGGCTGGTGGGAGCCGTCGGCGTCGAGCTCGATCAGCACGTCATAGCCCTGGTCGAGCCCCCAGCGGAACCCGGCGATGTAGGCGCCGCCCAGCCCGTTCTTCGCGCGCCGGTGCAGCACCTGGATCTGGGGATCCTGGTGTCCCATCCGCTCGGCCAGCTGTCCGGTGCCGTCCGGGCTGTTGTCATCGACGACGAGCACGTCAGACTCAGGCACCGCGGCCCGCAGCCGCTGCACCGTGATCGGCAGAGCCTCGATCTCGTTGTAGGTCGGGATGATCGTCAGGATCTTCACGGGTGGCCTCGTGCCCCTTCTGTCTCGTGCGGTCTCATGCCGCGTCCCTGGCAGCCCTGGATGTCCGCTGGGACGGGCGTGGTGCTCGCCGGGGTTCGACGGCACTCGATGTATTGTGCACCCCTCAGGGCGGGATCAGGAATCCTGGGCCCCGGAGTGTCGGGCGTCCGCCGTACCGTGAACTTCGACACCGGAGACCACGGTCGCCCGGAGCCGGGGCAGCGCAGCAGGCTCCGCGGCCGTGCCGAGGAACGGCAGCAGGGGCGTGCGGGCACGCGCATCGGTGCTCCAGGCCGCGGTCCGTGCGTCGGGCGTCTGCACGGCCAACGACTCGACCTCCCAGACGGTGTAGGTGGCCACGGCGCCCGGCGCCAGCTGGGCCGCCAGCCCGGCCGTCCCGGGCCCGAGGCCGTCAGGCGCGGGCAGCGACCGATGGGCCGCGCGGGTCTGCGCATTGAATGCGGCCCGCACCGACACCGCCGCCTCACTGCGGTGCACATGAGTCGCCACCATGGCCCATGGATCGACGTCGGCACCCGGTGCCACCGACGTCGGGATTCCGGCGCTCAGGGCCAGGCCGAGATGGCCGGGGGCTCGCATCAGCACATGGTGGGCCGTGCCCACCAGCGCCTCCCAATCGGCGCGCCGGGCGGAGTCGAAGTCGACCAGCACGGTCGGTCGGTCAGGGCGCGGCGTGGTCCTGCGCTCCTGGAGGCGTCGGCGGGTGTCGACGACGACGGCGGCCACGGCGTCCGGGGCATGGCCCGCGACGTCGAGCAGCAGCTGACGAGATGCTTCAGCCAGGGGGGCAGAGACCTCCACCAGATGGTCGACGATGTGCTCGTGGGTCTCCGGGCTCACCGCAGATCCGGCCGGGAGGACGCCCCCGGAGATCTCGCCCAGGCTCAGTTCGACTCCCACGGGTGCCCCTGCGGCGTCGTCACAGTGCTCCACGAGCGCGATCAGTCGCTGGATCCTCTGTGCAGGACCCGGGAGCCCTTCCTGACCGGCTCCGCCGTCGGAGGTGGGGACGTCGGCGGCCAGCCCCGTCAGCCGCACCACCGGAAACGCCACCACGGGATGCCAGTACGCGGCCTTGAGGACCTCCACCAGGCGAGTCCGAGTGCCGGGATCACCCTCCAGGGACGCGGTCGTGACGTCGAGGACCAGGCGCAGGGCGCCCTGACCATGGGCGGCGGCCTCGTCCAGGAGCGTCGCCACCGCTGATGCATTCAGGGCTCGCAGGTCGGAGTCGACGCGCCCGACGAAGGCGGGGGCGACCAGACCCCGGTCGAGCTCCTGGCGCTCGTGGTCCCCGCGGATGACGTGCTCGGCCGACTCCGGCGCTCCGATCCAGGAGATCAGGCCGTCCTGCACGAGCATCGCCTCCGCGTAGGGTTCAGCCGTGCTGTGGATCGTGCCGTCGACCAGCAGCCGAGGCACTCCTGCGGCCCGAGGGGCCTGGTCGTCGTGATGTTCGCGGGATCGGGCGTCGTCGGTCTGCCGCCCGGCTGGTGTGCTGCTCATCGCTGTGCTCTCATCCTCACTGCGCGTCATCGTCTGCAGGGTCCTGTCGGAGGAGATCGTCCTCCGTCACGTCATCCTCGGTGCTGTCCAGATCGTCCAGGTCGTCACTGTCGTCCAGGTCGTCACTGTCGTCCAGGTCGTCACTGTCGTCCAGGTCGTCACTGTCGTCCAGGTCGTCACTGTCGTCGGTCTCGTCGATGCCGGGGAGTGTCGCCACCGCAGAGTAGGACACCACTCCCCTGGCGATCAGGTCCACCGCCTCCTGGCAGCGTGCGGCCAGCTTGGCGGAGGTGTGCGGCGCGCGACCGAGCTGATCGAGCGAGTCGATGCACTGTTTCGCCCACCGGACGAAGTCTCCGGCCGCCAGAGGGGAGTCCTCCAGAGCCTGACGCAGGTTCCTGCCGGAGGCCCAGGCGTACATGGGCGGCACCAGACCCAGCTCGGGCGCGGAGGTGGGCTCCAGGTGGTGCTGCTTCTCCAGAGCTTCGAGATCGGCGTGGACGTCGACGGCCGCTCGCACGGCGGAGGTCAGACCCTTCGTGGGCATCTGCGGCATCGCGCCCTCATCCTCACGCTTCGCCTGGTAGATCAGCACAGTGGAGAAGGCGGCGAGCTCCGCGGCGCTCAGGCGCATCAGGACGCCCTGATGCTGCAGCATCTCGGTGAACAGGTCCCGTTCGCCGTAGATGCGCCGCAGCCGGTGGCCGCGCGGGGTCACCGTGAACTCCACCGCACTTGGAGCATCCGACTCGTCGTGACTGGACGGATCGGCGCTGGACAGTTCGGGGCCGGGCTCGGCAGCCGACTCGGGCAGGGCGGCCGTCTCCAGGTGGCCGAGCTCCACAAGCACTCCGCAGATCCTGTCGAAGGTCTTGGCGATGGAGCCGGTGCGGCGGCTGATCCGCTCCCGGATCTGGTCCGTCTCCCGGCGGAGCTTCCACCACCGCTCCGCCCACCTCGCGTGCTCCTCGCGGTCGCCGCAGCTGTGGCAGGGATGACGGCGCAGCCGTGTCTGCAGCGACTCGACCACCTCCTCATCGGGCTCGTGAACGAACCCGAAGCCCGGCGCGGGAGCGTCGGACCGCGGCGGCACCCGATCGTGCAGCGCGCTGCGCATGCTCGAGGCCAGATCCCGACGGACCTTCGGCACCTTGATCTGCGGCTTTCGGGGCAGGCGGATGCTCGCGAGGACCTCGGGAGGCTGGCTGAAGTCCTCCACGGTGATGCGCCGCAGCTGGCCGGCACCGGTGATGACGCCGGGACGGGGGTCGTGCTCCGGGGCGCTGTGGACCACCAGACACTCCCCCAGCCTGCGCCGCCCGGCCACCTCGATGACGTCACCGGGCTGCAGGGCGGCGAGCACGCGGATCAGCTCGCGACGTCGCTGCCTGCCGCGGGACTTGGCCTGCCCCTTCTGCAGGTCGGTCAGCCGCCGACGAAGCTCGGCGTACTCGCGGAAGTCGCCCAGATGGCAGGACATGGCCTTCTCGTAGCCGGCCATCGACGATTCACGCTGGGCGACCTCTCGAGCCAGGCCGACCACCGACCGGTCGGCCTGGAACTGGGCGAAGGAGGACTCCAGGATGGTGCGGGCACGTTCCCGACCGAACTGGGCGGTCAGGTTGACCGCCATGTTGTAGCTGGGACGGAAGCTGGAGTTGAGCGGGTATGTCCGGCGGGAGGCCAGGCCGGCCACCTGGCGTGGGTCCATTCCCGGCTGCCAGACGACGACGGCGTGGCCCTCCACATCGATGCCGCGCCGTCCGGCTCGCCCGGTCAGCTGGGTGTACTCCCCCGGGGTGACGTCCACATGGGACTCCCCGTTGAACTTGTCGAGCTTCTCGAGCACGACAGTGCGTGCCGGCATGTTGATGCCCAGGGCCAGGGTCTCCGTGGCGAAGACCACTTTGAGCAGTCCAGCGGCGAAGAGCTCCTCCACGAGCTCCTTGAACGGCGGCAGCATGCCGGCGTGGTGGGCGGCGACGCCGTTGACCAGGGCCTCCCGGAAGCTGTCGTATCCCAGCACCGAGAGGTCCTCGGCAGGCAGCTCCCACCCCATCTGCTCCACCCGTGAGGCGATCTCGGCCGCCTCCTGCCGGGTGGTGAGCTGGATGCCCGCCTGCAGACACTGCTCGACGGCGGCTTCGCAGCCAGCCCGCGAGAAGATGAACGCGATGCAGGGCAGCAGACCGTCCCGGTCCAACGCGCGGATCATGCGAGGCCGGTTGAGCCGGGCCCGGCCCCGGGAGGAGCCGGAGATCCCGGAGGCCTCGGCGGTCATGTGCCGCGAGGAGCGCCGCTCCGAAGGACGGTGCCTGCGCTGGTCCTGTCGTCCCCGGCCCCGCGACCGGTGCCCGCCGGAGCGACGCGAGGGCGGAGCCTGCTGCCGCTGTGCCAGGCGCTGCAGCTCGGGATTGACCAGCAGCTGGCCACCTGAGGCGGCGTCGTGCTGGTCGTCGTCGGTGATGAACAGGTCGTGGAGCTCATGGTCCACCAGCATGTGCTGCCACAGCGGGACGGGCCGGTGCTCGGAGACCACCACGGCGGTCTCGCCCCGGACCGTGTCCAGCCAGGCCCCGAACTCCTCGGCGTTGGAGACCGTCGCGCTGAGGGCCACCACCTGCACGTGCTCGGGCAGGTGGATGATGACCTCCTCCCACACGGCACCGCGGAACCGGTCCGCCAAGTAGTGGACCTCGTCCATCACCACATGGGCCAGGTTCTGCAGGGCCTCCGAGTCGGCGTAGAGCATGTTGCGCAGCACCTCGGTGGTCATCACCACGATCTGCGCGTCGGAGTTGATGGAGGTGTCCCCGGTCAGGAGGCCGACCCGCTCGGTCCCGTGGTCCGCCACCAGGTCCTGGTACTTCTGGTTGGACAGCGCCTTGATGGGCGTGGTGTAGAACGTCTTGGTGCCCTGGGCCAGGCCCAGATGGACCGCGAACTCGCCGACGACGGTCTTGCCGGCCCCGGTGGGCGCGGCCACGAGGACCGCCTTGCCTGCTTCCAGGTGCCGACAGGCTTCGAGTTGGAACTCGTCGAGCTCGAAGCTCTGCGCCCGGCGGAAGGCGCCCAGCTCGGTCCTGGCTTCCGCTGATCGGCGTCGCGCCTCGGCGTACCGCTCGGCCGGTGAACTCATGGCCCCAGCCTATGGCATCGCCCCTGGTCCGCGGGCATGGTCGGCTCATGCGCCACGAGAGGAGCCACCCGCCCAGCGCCGTCCAGGGCGTGCGAGTAGGCTGTCCGACGTGCACGTCCACGGCCGCCCCTCCCCCGATCCGGCAGGTTCGGCCCGTCTCGGCGCGCTCTTCCCGCTGCAGGCGGTCGTGCTCGGCGCACTGGTGCCGGCCTTCATCTTCAGCATCGGCATCGGGGCGATGCTGCCGGTCATCGCACCGCATGCGGTCCAGCAGGGCGCTCCGCTCGCGGTCGCGGGAGTCATCGCGGCGATGCTCCCGGTGGGGCAGATCCTCGCCGACATCCCCGCCGGAGCCCTGGCCGCCCGCATCGGGGACCGTCGAGCGATGCTGGCGGCCGGCGGCCTGGCCGGTCTGGGACTGCTCGCCGCGGCCGCGGCCCCCACGCTGGTGACGCTGGGGCTGGCGGTGCTGCTGGTGGGTGCCGCGAATGCGGTGTTCCACCTGGCGCGGCATTCCTACCTCACGGAGATCACCCCGGCTCTGCATCGCGCCCGAGTCCTGTCCACCCTGGGCGGGGTGCATCGCATCGGGCAGTTCGTCGGGCCGTTCCTGGGGGCGGTCGTCCTCCATGCCGGGGACCTGCGGCTGGTCTTCGTACTGGCGGCTGGGACGGCGGCCGCGGCCACCGTCACGGTGGCGCTGGCTCGACCGGACCCGTCAGCCGAGACTCTGGATGCGCCCGTCGCCGGAGACTCCCGACGCCGTCCCCGGCTGGCCGCCGTGCTCGGTCAGCACCGCAGGCTCCTGCTCACCCTGGGGGCACCTGTGCTGCTGGTGGGCGCGATCCGCGGGGCCCGGCAGCAGGTGATTCCGCTCTGGGGCGAGCACATCGGCCTGGATCCGGCGACCATCTCGATCATCTTCGGGATCGCCGGCGGCATCGACATGCTGCTGTTCTACCCGGCGGGGAAGATCATGGACCGGTTCGGCCGTCTGTGGATCGGGGTCCCGGCCATGATCACCCTCGGCGTGGCCATGGCGCTGGTCCCGTTGACGCACAGCACGACCCAGATGGTCTGGGTGGCCGTGGCCCTCGGTCTCGGCAACGGTCTGGGGTCCGGGATCATGATGACTGTCGCCTCCGATGTCGCGCCGTCGCAGGGGCGGCCCCAGTTCCTGGGGGCCTGGCGGCTCCTGCAGGACCTGGGCATCGCCGCGGGCCCGCTGATCGTGGCCTCCGGAGCGGCTCTGGGCTCGTTGGCGGCGGGCATCTGGGTGGCGGCCGCGATGGGCCCCTGCGCCGCCGGCGCCCTGCAGCGTTGGCTGCCGCAGTGGTCAGTGCATGCGAACCGGACCACTCGGCGGCGGGCAGGGCTGTCGGCGGATCAGCGGTGATGCTCCGGGAGCACTCCGGGTGAGAGCTCAGTGCGGGGCGCTGACCGATTCGATCCGGGGTGCGGAGGTGGAGGAGCGCACCACCAGGTCATAGGGGAGGTCGGCGTCGGCGTCGTCGGTGGGCAGCGCCTCGGTGCCCTCGATCAGCTCCAGGATCTCCCGTGCCGCACGGCCTCCCTGGCCCAGCGGATGCTGATCCACCGTGGTGAGTCCGAAGAGGGGGCCCAGGTCATGGCCGTCGATGCCGATCACCGAGACGTCTCCGGGGACCTCCAGGCCCAGGTCGCGGGCCGCCAGCAGTGCTCCGATGGCCATCTCGTCGGAGAAGGCCACCACCGCGGTGGGGGCAGATGCTGAGCGGCCCAGCACGGACTTCGCCGCTCGATGACCGCCTTCCACCGTGAAGTCCGCAGTCACGCACAGCTGCGGATCCGCTGAGAGTCCAGCCTCTGCCAGTGCATCACGGAATCCGTTCTCGCGCCGAGCCGGCACATGGAAGTCGCGGTTGAAGCTGGCCTCCGCTCCGATGCGGCCGATCCTCCGGTGGCCCAGACGCAGCAGGTGCTCCACGGCGAGGTGGGCGACGCCGTGGTCGTCGATGGCCCGGCCGGGCAGGCGGGGGTTCGATCCGCCCAGCGTCAGCACAGGAATGCCGAGACCCGTGAGCTGGTCGATCTCGTCGGCGTCGAGCTCCATGGCCACCACGATGAGGCCGTCCACGCGTCGCCGGCGGAGGAACGAGGAGAAGATCTCCTGTCGGACCTCGGCGTCGTCGGTGACGTTGTAGAGCGTGAGATCGTAGCCGCGACGGCTGAGCTCCTCGGAGATCCCGGTGAGCACCGTGGAGAAGAACCAGCGGTGCAGATCCGGCAGCATGACCCCGATGTTGCGGGTCCGCCCGGAGGCCAGGCTGGAGGCAGCCGAGGACACCACGTAGCCGAGCTCATCGGCCACCTGGAGGACCTTCTGCCGCGTGGCCGGCGAGACATGGCCTCGTCCGCTGAGCGCGCGAGAGACGGTCGCGGACGACACTCCCGCCGCGCGGGCGACCTCATCGATGCTGACCACGGTGGCGATTCCTCAGATCAGGGGGACGTTCTCCGGCGAGACCAACCATACAACGGCGTCCTGCGGCAGCAGGGGCGCTCGGTCCTCCCGGTCCGGAGCGCCGGACTCGGCGACCAGCTCGGTGCTGGACGCCAGGACGTGGCGCCCGGGCGGCAGCGGGATCGGCGTGGCGCCGAAGTTCGCGAGCACGACGACGTCCTGGTTGCTCAGCGCCAGGACATCTTCGCTCTGCCCCTCAGCGACACCGGGCAGCTCGCCCGGATCGAGCCAGCGTAGCGTCCCCTCCCCCAGGCCGTAGGCGCGACGGACCTCCAGCAGGCGCCGATACAGCGACAGCGTCGAGCCGGCGTCCTCGCGCTGACAGTCGCGGGCGAACGTCCCCCAGCCCTCCGGCTGAGGCAGCCAGGAACGGCCCGAGGAGCTGAAGCCCGCCGCCGGCGCATCGGACTCCCAGGGAATCGGCACGCGGCATCCGTCCCGGCCGTACCGTTCGCCGCGGGTGCGGAACCATGTGGGATCCTGCCGGGCCTCGTCAGGGATGTCGAGCACCTCCGGCAGGCCCAGCTCCTCACCCTGGTACAGGTAGGCCGAGCCGGGCAGCGCCAGCATGAGCGCCGTGGCGGCGCGCGCCCGGCGGAGGGCATGCTGCGGCTCGGGCAGTCCGGGGAAGTCCGGACCGATGCCCGTGCCCTGCGGGTTCTCCGCCGTGAGTCCCAGACGGGTGGCGTGCCGGACGACGTCGTGATTGGACAGCACCCACGTGCTGGGCGCACCCACCGCGCCGAAGGCACGCAGCGAGTCGTCGATGATCCTGCGCAGGGCCGCCGGCTCCCAGGGAGTCTCGAGGTAGTGGAAGTTGAAGGTCTGGTGCATCTCGTCGGGGCGGACCCATAGGGCCGTCTTCTCGATGGTGGAGACCCAGGCCTCACCGCACAGGGCGCGGTCGCCGTCATACTCGGCCAGCAGCCGGTGCCAGTCTCGGTAGATCTCGTGGACGCCAGGCTGCTCCCAATACGGCGCGGGGGCGCTGTCGCCGCCCATGGAGGCCGCCTCCGGATTCGGGCTCCAGTCGGGGAAGGAGGGGTCCTTGACCATGCCGTGGGCGACGTCCACGCGGAAGCCGTCGACGCCGCGATCGAGCCAGAAGCGCAGGATCCGGCGGAACTCCTCCCGGACCTCCTCATTCTCCCAGTTGAAGTCCGGCTGGCTCGAGTCGAACAGATGCAGGTACCACTGGCCGGGGCTGCCGTCCTCCTCGGTGACGCGCGTCCACGCCGGTCCGCCGAAGATCGAGTCCCAGTTGGTGGGCGGCTGGTCACCGCCCGGACCGCGTCCGTCCCGGAAGATGTAGCGGGCCCGCTCGGCTGATCCCGGTGCTGCCCGGAGCGCCTCCTGGAACCAGGGGTGCTGGTCCGAGGAGTGGTTGGGGACCAGGTCCACGATGATCCGGATCTCGCGGGCATGGGCGGCGGCGAGCATCTCGTCGAAGTCCGCCAGCGTGCCGAAGAGCGGATCGACGTCGCAGTAGTCGGCCACGTCGTAGCCGGCGTCCTTCTGGGGCGAGACCATGAACGGGCTGAGCCAGAGCGCGTCGACGCCGAGGTCGGCCAAGTCGTCCAGCCGCCGAGTGATGCCGCGCAGATCCCCCACTCCGTCGCCGGAGGCGTCCGCGAAGGACCGCGGGTAGATCTGGTAGATGACGGCGGTCCTCCACCACTCGGGGGCGGTGAGAGTCTGTGTGGTGTGGCGTGCGTCATGGCAGGTCTGCATGCTGACACTGTACTGGCAAGCGTTTGCATTTCGCATCTCGACATCTCTTCAGCGATCTGGGCGTCACAGGATCGCCGGCGACCAGGCTTGCACTGGAAGGTGACCTGCTTCATACTGGAAGCGCTTGCAGTGAGATGGCTCACGAGCCGTCTCCTTTCACCGCACCTGTCATGCCACATCGACGATCAGAGGACACACCATGAGGGCGAACTTCACCCGAGCCCGCGGCGCCGGCGCCGCGCTGGCCGCCAGCGCGCTGCTGCTCACCGCCTGCGGCGCTGACGAGCCCACCACCGACGGAGACGGCGAGAACGAGGCGCTGGAGGCCACGGGAAGCCTCACCGTCTGGGTCGACGCCGACCGGGCCGAGGTGCTCGGCGACGCTGCCGCCGACTTCACCGAGGACACCGGGATCGACGTCGAACTGGTCCAGCAGGACTTCGGAGACATCCAGGACCAGTTCGTCTCCCAGGTTCCCACCGGAGAAGGCCCGGACATCGCCGTCGGTGCCCACGACTGGCTGGGCACCCTGGTCACCAACGGGGTGGTGGCCCCCATCGAGCTGGGCGACGCCGCCGCCGACTTCCAGGACGTCGCCCTGGAGGCCTGGACCTATGAGGGCAACGTCTACGGCCTGCCCTACTCGATCGAGAACATCGCGATGCTGCGCAACGCGGAGCTCGCCCCGGAGGCGCCGGAGACCTATGACGAGATGATCGCCATGGGCCAGGACGCCGACGTCGACTACCCGTTCCTGGTGGGTCTGGACCCCACTGAGGCTGACCCCTACCACCTCTACCCGTTCCAGATGTCCTTCGGCGCTCCGGTGTTCGGCACCGACGCCGACGGCTCCTATGACGCCGAGGACCTGCAGATCGGCAACGACGGCGGCCTCGAGTTCGCCGACTGGCTCGCCGAGCAGGGCGCAGAAGGTCTGATGAACACCAACATCGACGGCGATCTCGCGCGCGAGAACTTCATCGATGGGAACACCCCGTTCCTGCTCACCGGGCCGTGGAACGTCCCCGCCGCCCTGGAGGCCGGCATCGACCTCGAGGTGGACGCGGTCCCCGCCCCCGGCGGTGAGGACGCTGCGCCCTTCGCCGGCGTGCAGGGCTTCTTCCTCTCCTCCCAGAGCGAGAACGTCGTGGCCGCGACCACCTTCCTGACTGAGTACATCGGTTCCGCTGAGGTGCAGACCGCGCTCTACGAGGTCGGCGGCCGTGCCCCGGCCCTGACGGAGTCCTTCGATGCGGCGCTGGCCGATGACGAGATCGTCGCCGGGTTCGGGGAGGTCGGCGCAGAGGCCGTGCCGATGCCCAACATCCCCGAGATGGGCGCCGTCTGGGAGTTCTGGGGCACCACCCAGGGTGCGATCCTCAACGGTGACGGCGAGCCCACCGAGCTCTGGGAGAGCATGGCCGAGGACATCGCCGGAGCCATCGACTGATCCCTGATGACCACCACCACTCCCGCTCCCGGCCAGACCCCGCCGTCGCTCCCGACGCGCGGACCCTCTTCCGGCGGCTCCTCACAGCGGAGGCGGAGTCGGCGTGCCCAGCGCATCGCCGACACCGCCTCCGCGGGGTGGAAGCTGCTGGTGTTCAAGATCCTCGTCCTGGGTGTGCTCAACGCCCTGGGCGTCTATGCGGCGCTCGTGCTCTACGCCAGCGGCCGCCCCGTCATCGCCGCGCTCGTCGTCGCCGCAGGGATCTTCATCTCCTGGGTATACTTCCGACGCGGTGGCCTGCCGGTCAAATACGTCCTGCCCGGAGTCGCGTTCCTGCTGATCTTCCAGATCTTCATGGTGCTCTACTCCGGCTACGTGGCCTTCACCAACTACGGGACCGGCCACAACAGCTCCAAGGACGACGCGGTCCACGCGATCATGCTGCAGAGCCAGGAGCGCGTCCCGGACTCCCCCACCTACCAGCTGGCGGTGGCCGAACGTTTCGGCGAGCTGTCCTTCGTGGTGACCGACCCGGCCGGCGACGTGTTCATCGGTGCTGAGGAGCAGCCGCTGGAGGCCGTCGACGGCGCCGTGCTCGACGCCGGCGTGGTGGTCGACGTCCCCGGTCATGACGTCCTGGACTTCGCCGAGGTGCTTCAGCGCCAGGGCGAGATCACCCAGTTGGCGGTCCCCTTCAGCGAGGACCCCAACGACGGGATGCTCCGCACCCAGGACGCCCGCTCGGCCTACCTGTACACCTCCCGCTACGTCTACGACGTGGACGCCGACACCATGACGAACTCCGAGACCGGCACTGTCTATGCCGACGTCGGAGACGGCGCCTTCACGTCGTCGGCCGGCGAGCAGCTGATGCCCGGCTGGCGGATCCACGTCGGCATGGACAACTTCGTGCGCGCCGCCACCGAACCGGCCATCCGCGGACCACTGATCTCGGTGACGATCTGGACGTTCGCCTTCGCCTTCCTCTCCGTGGCGACGACCTTCGTGCTCGGGCTGTTCCTGGCGATCGTCTTCAACGACCCGCGGATGCGCAGTCGCAGGTACTACCGGCTGATCATGATCCTTCCCTACGCCTTCCCCGGATTCCTCTCGGCGCTGGTGTGGGCCGGAATGCTCAACCAGGAGTTCGGCTTCGTCAACAACGTGCTCTTCGGCGGCGCCCAGATCCCCTGGCTGACAGATGCCCTGCTGGCGAAGGTCTCCATCCTGCTGGTGAACCTGTGGCTGGGCTTCCCCTACATGTTCCTGGTGTGCACCGGAGCGCTGCAGGCGATACCCGACGACCTCACCGAGGCGGCGCAGATGGACGGGGCCCGTCCGTTCCAGGCGTTCCGCCTGATCAAGCTCCCCCTGCTCCTGGTGTCCTTGGCCCCGCTGCTGATCTCGGCCTTCGCGTTCAACTTCAACAACCTGACTCTGGTGTACATGCTCACCGGGGGCGGGCCGCGGAACCTCGATGCCGACATCAACGTGGGCGCCACGGACATCCTGATCACCCTGGTGTACAAGGTCGCCTTCGTGGGCGCCGACCGGGACTACGGTCTGGCCAGCGCCTTCGCGATCCTGATCTTCCTGCTGGTGGGGACCGTCTCGGTCATCGCCTTCCGGCAGACCAAATCGCTCGAGGAGCTGAACTGACATGTCCGTGCAGACCTCAGCCGGCACGACCACCGTGCCGGCCGCAGAGCCCCGGCTCGTCCGGACCAAGCGTCCCTTCCGCGTCTGGATGCGCCAGACCGGCTGGCGTCACCTCGTCGGCGCCGGAATCGTCGTGTTCTCCGTGTTCCCGCTGGTCTATGTGTTCTCCGCCTCGCTGAACCCCGGCGGCACGCTGATCACGGCGAACACCCTGTTCGGAAACCTCAGCCTGGACAGCTACATCGACCTGTTCAACCGACCTCAGCAGCCGTATGCGGCTTGGTTCGGCAATACGCTGTTCATCGGCCTGACAGCCTCCGCGGGCAGCGTGCTGCTGGGGGCGCTGGCCGCCTACGCGTTCTCCCGGATGCGGTTCACCGGGCGACGCGTGGGCCTCATCACGTTGCTGCTGGTGCAGATGTTCCCCCAGCTGCTGGCCATGGTGGCGATCTTCCTTCTGATGCTCGCCATCGGCGACGTCTTCCCGGCGATCGGTGTCAACAGTCAGCTGGGTCTGATCATGGTCTACCTCGGCGGAGCATTGGGAGTGAACACGTACCTGATGTACGGGTTCTTCAACACGATCCCCCAGTCCATCGATGAGGCGGCGCGCATCGACGGGGCCGGTCACGCCCGGATCTTCTTCACGATCATCCTGCCGCTGGTCTCCCCCATCCTGGCTGTGGTGGCGCTGCTGTCGTTCATCGCCACCACCAACGACTTCGTCGTGGCCTCGGTGCTGCTCATCGATCCGGAGAAGCAGACCCTGGCTGTGGGCCTCTACCAGTTCATCTCTCAGGAGACCTCGCAGAACTGGTCGATCTTCGCCGCCGGCGCCGTGCTGGCCGCGATCATCCCGGTGGCGCTGTTCCTGGCCCTGCAGAAGTACATCATCGGCGGCCTGACCGCCGGCAGTGTGAAGTGAGGACTCGTGACCGTCTCCCCCGTGCAGCGTCCCCTCCCCCACCATGACGGGTCCCCGCTCCACGTCTCCGAGGACGTCCCGGCGCTCGGGGACGTGGTGCGGCTGCGCCTGCGCGTGCCCACGACGTGGGATCCGCTGGTCTCTGTGACCGTGCGATCCAACCCAGACCGCGAGCCGGTCTGGGACGAGGCCGTCCTCCTCGGGGAGGCCGGAGGCTGGCAGTGGTGGGAGGCGACGGTCACCGTCCACAATCCCCGCCACGGGTACCGGTGGCTGCTGCGGCAGCACGATGGAGCCGTCCGCTGGCTCAACCAGGCCGGTCTGCACGCCGGAGAGGTGCGCGACGTCGACGACTTCGTCCTGCTGGCCACCCCTCCGGCGCCGAGCTGGCTCGCGGAGTCGGTGATGTACCAGATCTTCCCCGATCGCTTCGCCCGGTCCGCGGCTGCGGACGGACGTCCCACCCCGGACTGGGCGATCCCCGCCGCCTGGGAGGACCCCGTGGATCCGGTCATGCCCGCCCGGACCCAGCAGCTCTACGGCGGCGACCTGGACGGGATCGTAGAGAAGCTCGACCACCTGGCGGACCTCGGCGTGGATCTGCTGTACCTGACCCCGATCTTCCCCGCGGCCTCCAACCACCGGTACGACGCCGCCAGCTTCGACCACGTGGACCCGCTGCTCGGCGGCGACGACGCCTATGTGCGGCTCGTGCAGGCCGCCCACGCCCGCGGAATGCGGGTGATCGGCGATCTCACCACGAACCACTCCGGAGAGCGGCATGAATGGTTCCAGACGGCGCTGGCCGATGCCGAGTCTCCGGAACGGACGTACTACTACTTCACCGAAGATGAGGAGAACGGGCGGTCCGTCAGCGCCGAGGACCCGGGCTATGAGGCGTGGCTGGGCGTCCCCTCGCTGCCGAAGTTCGACTGGTCCTCCCAGGAGCTGCGGCATCGGTTCATCCAGGGGCGCGACTCCGTGGTCGCACGTTGGCTGCTCCCGCCCTTCGAGGCCGACGGGTGGCGCATCGACGTCGCCAACATGACCGGACGCCTGCGCGACGTGGATCTGAATGCCCAGGTGCGGCAGATCATGCGCCGCACCATGGAGGAGATCGACCCCGACACGGTCCTGCTCGCGGAGTCCACCAACGACGCCACCGAGGACCTGCAGGGGGACGCCTGGCACGGGGCCATGACCTATCCGGCCTTCACCCGGCCGCTGTGGTCCTGGCTGAGTGAGCCCACCGGGGAGCCCTGGACGACCGCCCAGGACGAGCAGGTCGTGGAGCCCTGGTTCTTCGGTCAGCCGCTGGGCGGCATCCCGAGGGCCACGGCGGCGGAGTTCGCCGAGGCGGTCACCCGGTTCACTGCGGGGATCCCCTGGCGCATCCGGCTGGGGAACATGCAGCCGCTGAACACCCATGACACCGCCCGGTTCGCCACCCACGCCGCCGACGGCGCCATGCCGCTGGCCCTGGGCCTGGCGATGACGCTGCCCGGCGTCCCCGTGCTCTTCGCCGGGGACGAGTTCGGTCTCACCGGGGCCGACGGGGAGACCAGCCGCACGCCGATGCCCTGGGGAGCCGAGGCGGACCCCCCGGTCGCCGAGCGGCTGTCCCTGTGCCGACGGCTCGTCCGGCTGCGCCGCGGGCATCAGGTGCTCGCCCGCGGCGGGATGCGGTGGCTCCACACCGACGATGACGCCGTCGTCTTCCTGCGCGAGTCGGCCTCCGAGACCCTGCTCGTCGTGGCGACCATGGGCGACCGCATCTGGGAGTCCTCCCGGGAGGCGGTCCCGGGACTGGTCGCCGAGGAGGGTCTGGGCACCGACGACGTCTCACGCGTGTTCGGAGAGGCTCAGCTGAAACTCGGCGCTGACAGGGTGCGGGTCTCCGCCCCGGCCCGCACGTTCACCGTGTGGCGGCTTCCCGGAGTGCCTGTGCCCGGAGAGGCTGCCGTCATGAGCTCCGCTGATGCTCAGGAGAAGTCCAGGTTCCGTTCATAGTGTGGCAGGGCTCACCGGGGCTGAAGGCACCGGGGGCGGCCCTGCACCGCACCCAAGGAGAACGACCCTGTCGATGCAGTTGGACATCCTGGGCCCGATCCGGGTCTGCCACGAGGATCGGAGTCCGGTGGTCCTCACCGGGCTCCAGGGGTTGCTGCTGGCCATGCTGGTGGCGGCCCGCGGACGCCCTGTCCCCACGGACCGACTCCTCGACGCGATGTGGGGAGACGACCCCTGCCCCCGGGCGGCCCACCGCCTCCAGACCCATGTGCACCGGCTGCGCCGCACACTCGGGGGCCCCGACGTGCTGCAGGCGGTGGGCGGCGGCTATGTGCTGCAGGTGCCGCCGGGCGCCACGGATGTGGAGCGGTTCGAGAACCTGATCGATGAAGCCGCCGTGACGGCCGATGCGGACCCGCGCCGCGCGCAGGAGCTGCTGGGTCAGGCCTGCGGACTGTGGCGGGGACGACCCTTCGACGGGCAGACCGGCGCCGGGCTCAGCATCGAGGCGCAGCGACTCGACGGACTGCGGCTGACCGCGCGGGAGAGGCTGAACGCGGCGCGCCTGGCCTGCCGAGAGCCGGAGGCGGTGATCGAGGAGGTCCCTTCGCTCATCGCCGAGCATCCCCTGCGGGAACGGCTCTACGAGCTGCTGATGGCCGCTCATACCCTGCAGGGCCGGCCCACTGAGGCCCTCGAGGTGCACCGGCAGGCTCGCCATCGGCTGGCCGAGGAGCTCGGACTCGACGTCGGCCCTGGTCTGCGTCGTCTCCAAGAGCAGGTGCTCCGTGGAGGGGCGCCGGCGCCGGAGACCTTCCTCACTCCCCGTCGGTCTCCTGCCCCGGCCGCCGGTGCCCCCGCAGCTGGCGTCTCTGCAGCTGGTGGCTCTGTGACCGGCAGTGCCTCCGGTCGCGCGGCCACGTCCGGCGCGGTCCCTCCCCCGGCACAGCTGCCGGCGCCGCCCCGCGGCTTCCACGGTCGGGAGGAGCTGCTCGCCCGGCTGGACGAACTGCTGGGCGCCGCGCCCGCAGGGGCGTCAGAGGCCGCTCCGGGCGACGCAGCCGGGTTCGGGATCGTGGCACTCACGGGAGGCGGCGGCACCGGCAAGACCGCACTGGCTCTGCACTGGGCCCACGGGGCTGTCACCGACTTCCCTGACGGGTGCCTCTACGCCGATCTGCGGGGCTTCGGTCCGGAGGCTCCCCTGGATCCTTCTCGCATGCTCGCATGGTTCCTCATCGCGCTGGGTGTGGACGCCGCCGATGTTCCGGCCTCTCGCGCAGAGAGATCCTCACTCCTGCGCTCACTGACGAGCTCCCGTCGCATACTCATCGTGCTCGACAACGCCCGCGATGCCGACCAGGTCCGTCCTCTGCTGCCCGGGTCGCCTCGCTCCGCGGTGCTGGTCACCAGCCGAGCCGACCTTCGACCTCTGGTGCTCCACGACGGCGCCCATCAGCTGACGGTCCCTCTGATGTCCCCGGCGGAGTCCCGCGCGCTGCTGGGCGGGACCCGTGGCCCCCGTCCCTCCGAGGAGCTGCGGGACTCCCTGGCGGAGGCCTGCTCCCATCTGCCGCTGGCCCTGCGGATCATGGCTGAGCGGCTGCGACTGGAGACCGTCGAGACGGCCCCCGCCCTCCTGCGGGACCTCCAGGATGAGAGGCTGAGGCTCGACCTGCTGGACTCCGGGGATGAGGCGACCTCGGTGCGCACGGTCTTCTCCTGGTCCTGTCAGCGACTCTCCACCTCCTCGGCCCGTCTGTTCCGACTGCTGGGGACGGCCCCCGCCCGGTGGCTGGACGTCCCGGCCGTCGCGGCGCTGGCCGGACTGGGACCGGCCGAGGCGCGCCGTGGGATCGAGGAGCTCGACAGGGCCTGGTTGCTGGAGAGTCTGGAGACGGACCATGTCCGACAGCATGATCTGCTGCGTGACTATGCCGCCGAACTGGCGGAGGAGCAGGAGAGTCCTGAGGAGATCCGGGCGGCGTTCGATCGGCTCTGCTCCCATCTTCTGACCGTCACGGCCGCCGCCGTGCGGTCGGTGACGCGACCGCAGGCCTCAGAATCTGCTGAAGCTGTGGAGCCTGCTGAACCCGGCGCGTCTGGTGCGCCGGCCGCCTCAAGCAGGCCGGCGGAGCGGTTCGACGACCCTCAGGCGGCGGAGGACTGGCTCGCGCGGACCATCGACACCCTCGCCCTCGTCGCAGATCGGGCTGCCGACACCGGGCCCCGCTGGTTTCCGACCGAGCTGGCACGTCTGCTGGATCGTCACCTGGATGATCGACGTCAGCTGGACTGCGCCCACCGCCTCCACCGGGCTTCGGCCACTGCGGCGCGACGCATCGGCGAGCTCGAGGCCGAGGCCCATGCCGAGCTCGGGCTCGCCGTGGTCGCGCTCCGGCGGAGTCGGCGGAGCGAGGCTGAACCGCATCTGGAGCGGGCGATGGCGCTGTTGGAGGAGGTCCACGACCCGGTGTGGCCGGAGACCGGGCCGTCGAGCTGAGCGGCGACCCTCGGTGCCTGTCAGAGGGCTCTCGTACCCTCCCTTTGTATTCGAAGATGTGTTCGAACTACGATGGAGGGGACGTACGGCGGCGCCTCTGCCCTGACCGCCGCCCGCGTCTCTTCCCATCGTCAGCGAACACTGCACCTGTGCGCCTCCGGGCGCTGGATCAAGGGAGTAGAGCTGATGAGCCCCACCTCGACCACCCCCGCCCTGCCCGGCGTCGTCCGCCTCCTGGCCCCGGAGGAGGGCCGGCGTCTCGCCGCAGCTCGGCATCGGGCGGCGGAACGCCTGGACTCTTCAGACGCCGCAGGACACCGGTCCCCTGCTGACGTCGACGGCATGCGCCCCCCTGCCTCGGCCGCGCAGCATCTGAGCACCCAGCGTCTGAGCACCCAGCTGACGGTGGAATGTGACGACGCTGAGATCCCCCGACGACTCTGTTGGCGAGACCGCTGGCATGTCGTGGTGGAGGATCCGGTCCGCTGGTTCGAGCGGCGCCGCTGGTGGTTGGAGGACTCCCGCGCGGAGCGCGGGCGCGGACCGGGCGTGGTCGACCATGAGATCTGGCGCCTCCAGATCCGCCTGGAGGCGGCCCCCCGTGCCATGCCGCGCACTGTCGACCTGAGTCGGCACACCGGGTCGGGACGATGGCGGCTGCTGAGGGTCCACGATGTGGCGGCCTGAGCCGTCCGTCCCGGCCGCCGGATCCCGGAGATTCCACTGATGGGCGGCTTCGTGCATCTCGACGTGGCCACCGCCTACAGCGCCCACCACGGTGCCAGCTGGCCGGAGGACCTGGTGGCGGCCGCGGCGGCCGACGGCGCCGGAGCCGCCACCTGCGTGGATCGGGACGGTCTCTACGGGGCGGTCAAGCATGTCATCGCCTGTCAGGGCCATGGCGTCGCTCCGATTCTCGGGGTGAACCTTCCGGTCGCCGAGGAGCGTCCCGACGGCGGCCTGGAGGAGCGTGGACGGGTGGTCCTGCTCGCCCACGGCTCAGCGGCAGGCTACTCCGCCCTGTGCCGGGCGGTCTCCGCCGCTCATCTGCAGGACCGCGGGGCGGGGCCTCGGCTCCCCCTGGCCCGTCTGGTGGAGCTCGCCTGCCCGGAGGGGCCCCGGGCGATCGCCGGGCAGGCTGAGCCGGCCCTGTTCGTGCTGCTGGGCCCGGAGAGCGACGTGGGCGTGGCGGCGGCCTCTCGTCGCTATGCCCAGGCGCGGCGTCTGCTGCGCGGCTGGGTCTCCACGCTGGGTGCGGGGACGCTGCGGGTCGAAGTGGTCTCTCATCTGGCGCCTCCCGGAGAGCCGCTCTCCACCGCCCATGCTGCGCGGATGCTCGCCGTCGCGGAGGACTGTGCGGTGGCTCCCGTGCTGACCAACATGGTGCGCTTCCTGCATGAGGACGATGCCACGACCGCCGACGTCCTCGACGCCGTCCGGGTGCTCTCCAGCCTGCAGGTCACGGAGACCCTGCAGCCCAACGGGCAGGGCTGGCTCAAACCTGCCTCCATGATGGAGCGGATCGCTGAGGAGATCTGCACGTCCAGCACGGCCGCCCGCATCGGGGCCGTGGAGCTGCTGGAGCGCACTCGGGCGCTGGCGCAGCGCTGCCTGCTGGACCCGGAGGCCCATATGAGCTTCGGGGCCCCGAAGGTGCCTGAGGCGCGAGTCATCGGGCTGGGGGTCTCAGGACGGTGCACAGACCCCCAGCGGGAGCTCGCCCAGCGGTGCGAAGCGGGACTGACCGCCCGCTATCCCCGGCAGTCCCCCGCCGAGGCGGCGGCGCTGCGCGACCGCCTCGAGCATGAGCTGAGGATCATCGAGGACCTCGGCTTCGCCAGCTACTTCCTCACCGTCGCCGAGGTGGTGGACATGGTCGAGCAGATGGGGGTGCGGGTCTCCGCCCGCGGCTCCGGGGCATCCTCACTGGTGAACCATCTGCTGCGGATCAGCGCCGTGGACCCGATCGAGCATGAGCTGGTCTTCGAGCGCTTCCTCTCCCGAAGGCGCTCGACCCTTCCGGACATCGACATCGACGTCGAGTCCGCCCGACGCCATGAGGTCTATCACCGCATCGTGGAACGCTTCGGAGCGGAGCGCACCACGTTGATGAGCATGCAGAACAGCTACCGGATCCGCGGGGCGGTGCGCGACGCCGGCCTCGCCCTGGGGCTTCCCGAGGAGGAGATCGCGCAGATCGCCGAGACGATGTGGCGCTTCCCGGCACGTCAGTTCCGTGAGGCGCTGGCAGAGAAGCCGGAGCTGCGTGCCCTGGCCGCCCGCCTGGACTCCGAACGGGAGCAGGGCCGGCAGCAGCTGGACCTCCTGGTGGACCTCACCGAGCGGCTGGACCGTCTGCCGCGCCACATCTCCACCCATCCGTGCGGGATCATCCTGGGTGATCAGCGGCTGCTGGACCTCACTCCGGTCCAGCCCTCGGGGGTGGACGGTCTGCCGATGAGCCAGTTCGACAAGCACGACATGGACCCCATGGGCTTCCTGAAGCTGGATGTGTTGGGCGTACGTATGCAGTCCACCATCGCCCATGCCCTGCAGGAGATCCGCCGCACCACCGGGGAACGGATCGACCTGGAGTCGGTGGACCGCGATGATCCGGACACCTACCGACTCATCCAGTCCACCCACACCCTGGGCTGCTTCCAGATCGAATCCCCCGGGCAGCGGGAGCTGGTCGGCAAGCTGGTCCCGGAGCGGCTGTCCGACCTGGTGGTGGACATCTCGCTGTTCCGGCCGGGCCCGATGGGCTCGGGCATGGTGACCCCGTACCTGGAGCGACGGCACGGCTTTGAGCAGGTGCGGTTCCCTCACCCGGACCTGGCGCCGGTGCTGTCCGAGACCCATGGGGTGGTGATCTTCCATGAGCAGGTGCTGCGGATCCTGGACCGGATGACCGGCTGCGGGCTCGACCGCGCCGACGAGTTCCGGCGTGCCCTGGGCGGGCCGGAGGAGGATGCCGTAGAGACGTTCTTCCGCAGCCGGTCGGCACGACGGGGGTACTCCCCCGAGGTTGTCGATGAGGTGTGGGAGATCCTGGCAGGCTTCGGCTCCTTCGGATTCTGCAAGGCCCACGGGGCGGCGTTCGCCGTGCCCACTTTCGAGTCGGCCTGGCTGAAGACCCATCACCCGGCGGCCTTCCTGGCCGGGCTCTTCGAGCATGATCCGGGGATGTACCCGCTGCGGCTGCTGGTGGCTGAGGCCCGCCGCCTGGGTGTGCCGCTGCTGGGCATGGACGTCAACCGCTCCACCGAGCACTACGTGCTCGAGCCGACTCCGTCGCGGAGCCCCCGCGGGGAGCACACCCTGGGCATCCGCATGGCGCTGACCAGTCTCTCGGGCATCAGCGAGGCGGAGGTCCAGCGGATCGTGGAGGCCCAGCCCTTCGACTCCCTGGCGGACCTGCGGGACCGGGCCCGTCCGAAGCGCCCCACGCTGCGCGCGCTCGCCCAGGTGGGCGCGCTGGACTCTCTGATGCCCGGCGGTCGACGGCGCCGGGGCGATCTCGTCGCCTCCGTGGTCGAGCGCACCCGCACGGCGTCCTCCCCGAGGCGGCGCGAAGTGGTGGGGCAGCTGCCCCTGCCGATGGCCGACGTCGAGGTCTCCGCCCTGCCGCAGAAGCATCCGGAGCCGAGCCGGGAGGAGCTGATCAGCGATGAACTCCTGCTGACCAGCATCGACGTCACCGGTCATGTGATGGAGACCCATCGGCACACGATGGACCGTTTCGGTGTGACCCGGGCGGAGGACCTGCTGACGCTGCGCAGCGGCTCCACCGTCCGGGTGGCCGGCATCCGGGTGGCCACCCAGACGCCTCCGATGGCCAGCGGACGGCGGGTGGTGTTCATCAGCCTCGACGACGGCACCGGCTGTGCCGACGTCGCCTTCTTCGACGAGGCGCAGGGCAATGCCGGGGAGATCCTGTTCACCGCCCAGCTGATGCTGGTGGAGGGCACGATCCGCCGCACCGGGCCCCGGGCGGTGAACATCCAGGCCCACGAGGCGTGGGATCTGCGCCGCGAGGACCACGTGGAGCAGCTGTCCCGACGTCGCGCGCCGCAGGCCGCCCGCTCGACTCAGCCGGTCCGGACCGGCTCCAGATCCTCGGCCTCCTCATCGGTGAAGAGGCGGGAACGGATCATGAACCGATGACCGGTGGGCCCCTCGATGGAGAATCCTGCACCGCGGCCTGCGGTGACGTCGATCGTGATGTGGGTGTGCGACCAGTACTCGAACTGCGCCCGGGAGATCCACACCGGGACGGGTTCGCCCGTGCCGGCGTCGAGCTCTCCGAGCAGGACGTCCGACGATCCGGTCAGGAACGTCCCCTGCGTGTAACACATGGGGGCGGAGCCGTCGCAACAGCCACCGGACTGGTGGAACATCAGCGGCCTGCCGTGCTCCTGCCTCAGCCGTCGCAGCAACGCAGCGGCATCCTCGGTCACGCTGACCCGTGGGTACGCCATGGCCTTCATTCCCTTCTGGGCTCCGGCGGCGGCTCCCCCGTCCTGCAGGAGCCGCCACCGAGCGACGTCGCCCGGCGGCTCAGAAGAGCCCTGCCGCGCCTTCCGAGTAGCTGACCAACAGGTTCTTGGTCTGCTGATAGTGGGCGAGCATCATCGCATGGTTCTCGCGGCCGATGCCGGACTGCTTGTACCCGCCGAAGGCGGCGTGGGCCGGGTACTGGTGGTAGCAGTTCGTCCAGACGCGGCCGGCCTGGATCTCTCGGCCGGCCCGGTACGCGGTGTTCGCCTCGCGGGACCACACACCGGCGCCGAGGCCGTAGAGGGTGTCGTTGGCGATCTCCATGGCGTCCTGGTAGCCGGAGAAGCCGGTCACCGAGACCACCGGGCCGAAGATCTCCTCCTGGAAGATCCGCATCGAGTTCTCGCCCCGGAAGATCGTCGGCTGCACGTAGTACCCCTCGGAGAGGTCTCCGCCCAGGTCCACCCGTTCGCCGCCGAGGAGCACCTCGGCGCCCTCCTGCTTGCCGATGTCGATGTAGGACAGGATCTTCTCCAGCTGGTCGTTCGAAGCCTGGGCCCCGATCATCGTGGAGGTGTCCAGGGGGTTTCCCTGGGTGACCTTCCGGGTCCGGGCGATCGCGTCGTCCAGGAAGCCCTCGATGATGGAGTCGTCGATCAGCGCACGCGACGGGCAGGTGCAGACCTCCCCCTGGTTCAGGGCGAACATCGTGAAGCCCTCGAGCGCCTTGTCGTAGAACGCGTCCTTCTCCCGGGCGACGTCGTCGAAGAAGATGTTGGGGCTCTTGCCGCCGAGCTCCAGGGTCACCGGGATCAGGTTCTGCGTGGCGTACTGCATGATGAGCCGGCCGGTGGTGGTCTCCCCGGTGAAGGCGATCTTCCGGATCCGGGGGCTGGAGGCCAGGGGCGCCCCAGCCTCCGCGCCGAAGCCGTTGACCACGTTGACCACGCCCTCCGGGAGCAGATCGGCGATGAGCTCCATCAGCACCAGGATGGAGGTCGGAGTCTGCTCGGCGGGCTTGAGCACGACCGCGTTGCCGGCGGCCAGGGCCGGGGCGAGCTTCCAGGTGGCCATCAACAGCGGGAAGTTCCAGGGGATGATCTGTCCGACGACCCCGAGCGGCTCGTGGAAGTGGTAGGCGACCGTGTCGCCGTCGAGCTCGGAGATGCCGCCCTCCTGTGCCCGGATCGCTGAGGCGAAGTAGCGGAAGTGGTCGACCACCAGCGGCAGGTCGGCCGCCAGGCACTCCCGCACAGGTTTGCCGTTGTCCCAGGTCTCGGCGACGGCCAGCATCTCCAGGTTCTCCTCGATGCGGTCGGCGACCCGGTTCAGGATCACGGCGCGCTCCGCCGCAGCAGTGCGGCCCCAGGCGGGTGCGGCCCGATGGGCGGCGTCGAGGGCCAGCTCGATGTCCTCGGCGTCGGACTGCGCGATCTCGGTGAAGGTCCGTCCGGTCACCGGTGAGGGGTTCTCGAAGTATCGGCCCTTCACGGGGGCGGTCCACGCTCCACCGATCCAGTTGTCGTAGCGGGCTTTGAAGGTCACCCGGCTCTCAGGGCTGCCGGGCTGCGCGTAGACGGTCATCGGGACTCCTTCGTCGTGATGGTCAGTGACGTCGCTCACGACTGTGACCGTAGCTCCGCCGACGTTGCACCTTCGTTGCATGCCCGTCGAGTCATCACAGGGCGGGCCCTCAGCTCCGGCAGATGACGGCACCGCTGTGATGCTCGTCTCCTCTGCGTGGTCTATCCTGACCGCATCACGTGCACCATCGGAGCCGTCGTCGGATCGGTGTGCGACGGCCCTGCCGGCTGACGAGCATCTCGCGCAGGCCCCATCGGCGGCCCGAACCTCACCAGCCCATGTCCCACCACCACAGGAGGTCTCATGGGGCGAGAGCCCGTCCCCGATGAGCCGCAGACCTGGTCTGTCCTGCCGCCGGTGCTGCGCGAGTCCTGGCTGCGTTCGGCGAGCTACCTCGACGACCCCGTGAGAGCCCAGGCGCCGATCGACCTGGACGAGGGCGACCTGAACACGCTGCGTCGCGAACATCCGCTCTCCGCAGCCATGCCGCTGCTGGACAGGCTGCTGGTCCAACCCGCGAAGGATGCGGGTCTCGTCGTCGCCATCGGCGACGCCAAGGGGCGCCTCCTCTGGGTGGACGGTTCGCGCCAGGCGATGCGCCGGGCCGAGACCAGTGCCTTCCAGGCGGGCGCCAACTGGTCGGAGCGCGCCGTCGGCACCTCGGCTCCCGGCACTGCGCTGGCCACCGGACGGGCCGTCCAGGTGAATCAGGAGGAGCACTTCGTCCCTGCAGCCCACCAGTTCTCCTGCTCAGCCGCGCCGATCCGCTGCCCGCAGACCGGCGACCTGCTCGGCGTGGTGGACATCACCGGCGGTCCTGCAGCCGTGGAGACGCACGCGCTGCCGCTGGTGCTCGCTGCCATCACCGCAGCCCAGGGTGAGCTGCGCTCCCAGCCCCGATCCGCCCCACGGCTCAGATTCTCCGTGCTGGGCTCGGAGACCGGCACGGTCACGGCTGGAGCGTCGAGCTGGCGATTGAGTCTGCGTCACGCAGAGCTGCTGACCCTGCTGGCCTGGGAGGAGTCATCGTCCTCCGGAGGCGGCGCCAGCGCTGCCCGTCTGGCCGAGGACATCTTCGGTGAGACGGGGCATGAGGTCGCCCTGCGCGCGGAGGTGACTCGGCTGAGGCGACTCCTTGTCGGCCTGCCGGGACACGCGGACCCGCCCAGGCTGAACTCTCGGCCGTACCGCCTGGATCCGCCGCCGTGGCTGGACGCCGTCGGTGTCGTCCATGCCCTCGCCGCCGGTGATCGCAGCGCGGCGTTGGACCTGTACTCCGGGGAGCTGCTGCCTCGGTCCGAGGCGCCGGGGATCGTCAGGATCCGTTGGGAGCTCTCAGCGATGCTCCGAGAGTCCATCCTGCAGGACGGCTCCTCGTGGGAGATCTGTCGATATCTGCAGCTGCCGGAGGCGCGCGGTGACGGCGAGGTCCTCCGGGAGGCACTGCGCGTGTTGCCTCCGGACTCGCCGCAGCGAGCCCTGCTGATCGCCCGCTCGAACCTCTGAACGGCAGTGCTCGGCTCTGTGGAGCATTGGGCTGGTGCAACCTCACTGCAACGAGAATGTGACTAGCGTCACGGTCGTCATCGTTCATCGAACAGACGAGGAGCACGATCATGAGCACCATGACAGCAGCAGTCGTCGAGGAGTTCGGCGCAGAACTCACCGTCCGAGAGCACGAGCTGCCCGATCCCGGCCGGGGGCAGGCCCTGGTGCGGCTGCTCGCCTCAGGCGTCTGTCACACTGACCTGCACGCCGCCGAGGGTGATTGGCCGATCAAGCCGACGCCTCCGTTCATCCCCGGACACGAAGGTGTGGGCGTGGTGGAGAAGGTCGGGTCGGACGTCACGGACGTCGAGGTCGGGCAGACTGTGGGCAATGCCTGGCTGTGGAGCGCCTGCGGGTCCTGCGAGCACTGCCGCACCGGGTGGGAGACGCTCTGTGAGGAGCAGATCAACGGTGGATACTCCGTCGACGGATCCTTCGGGGAGTACATGATCGTCGACGCCCGCTTCGCCGCGGCGATTCCCGAGGGCGCGGATCCGTTCGAGGTCGCACCCGTGCTCTGTGCCGGCGTGACGGTCTACAAGGGACTGAAGATGACCGGAGTCCGGCCCGGCCAGTGGGTGGTGATCTCCGGGATCGGCGGCCTCGGGCACCTGGCGGTGCAGTATGCCGTGGCCATGGGGATGCGGGTCGTCGCCGTGGACATCGCCGACGACAAGCTGGCCCTGGCTTCCCGCCACGGGGCGGAGATCACCCTCAACGCGATGGGCTCCGATCCTGCCGAGGAGATCCATCGCCGCACCGGGGGCTCCCACGGAGTCCTGGTGACAGCGGTGCATCCGGATGCCTTCGGGCAGGCGATCTCGATGACGCGCCGCGGCGGAACCATCGTCTTCAACGGACTGCCGCCCGGGGAGTTCCCCGCGCCGATCTTCGACATCGTCCGCAAAGGGCTGACCATCAGAGGATCGATCGTCGGCACCCGCCAGGACATGGTCGAAGCTCTGGAGATCTATTCCCGCGGCAAGATCCACCCGACGGTCTCCACTCGGCCTCTGAGCGACATCAACGCGGTGTTCGACGAGATGCACCATGGAAAGATTGACGGCCGGGTGGTCATCGACTTCGCTCAGCAGGACTGACACCGCTCAGGACGAGACCGCTCGGGATGGTGACGGCGAGGCTCGCCGTCACCATCCCGAGCTGCGTCCGGCCCCCGGACCTCTCCTGCACCTCGAGAAGTGCTCGAGCCGGGCGAGCCTCACATGTCCCGGGCCGAGAGGACGCAGAACTCGTTGCCCTCAGGGTCTGCGAGGACGGTCCAGGTCACGTCCTCCGGCTCGCCGACGTCCACACGGCGTGCGCCCAGGTCGATCAGTCGGCGGATCTCAGCGCCGCGGTCATCCGTGGTATGAGGTGCGAAGTCCCAGTGCAGGCGGTTCTTGGCCGTCTTGGCGTGTTCCACCGGGACGAAGACCATGCCCGGGGGCACACGGTGGAAGTCCAGGATCTCGATGAAGTCCTGGGCCCAGGGCGGGAGGACCGCCGCCTCCTGGTCGTTCTCGAAGGCCACGTCCCAGCCGAGCGCCTCGGCCCACCACTGGGCCAGCGCCCGATGGTCCTGGGCCTCGACGACGGTGGAGTACCAGCGCAGCGACATCATCGGCTCCCTCCTGTGCGGATCGCCGCCGGCAGGATCACGGCGAGGCCCGCACGTCCGGCCCGCTGACCTCGGGGGCCGGCGACCGGGAAGCTCAGACTAGCCCATCAGGGGTGCCCCGATGAAGGGATCGAGGGCCAGGCCGACGAACAGCAGGGTGAGGTACATGATCGACAGGTGGAAGACCTTCATGGCCTTCTTGTCGGTGAGCGACTCGCGCTGCGCCTGCCGGTGCAGGATGTGGCACTCGTAGAGGAACCACCCGCCGGCCACGGCCGCGAAGGCGGTGTAGGTGATGCCCGCCCAGCCCATTGGGACCAGCAGCAGCGAGCAGACCACCGTCGCCCAGGCATAGAGGACGACCTGCACAGAGACCGTCTTGGCCGTGGCGACCGCGCCGAGCATCGGCACGTGCGCCGTCTGATAGTCCGTGCGGTACTTCATGGACAGCGGCCAGTAGTGCGGCGGGGTCCACAGGAAGATGATGAAGAAGAGGACCAGCGCAGGCCACTCGACCGTCTCCCGGACGGCCGCCCACGCGATGAGCACGGGGAAGCAGCCCGCGAGTCCGCCCCAGATGATGTTCTGCTCGGTGCGGCGCTTCAGGATCAGCGTGTAGATGACCACGTAGAAGAACATCGCCGCCGCGCCGAGTCCTGCCGCCAAGGGGTTGGCCCCGATCCAGAGGATGGCCAGTGCCGCCGCCCCCAGCAGGGAGGCGAAGACGAACGCCTCTCGTGGCGTGAGCTCGCCGGTGACCAGCGGACGCTTCTTCGTCCGGTTCATGAGTCTGTCCATGTCCCGGTCGATGTAGCAGTTGAACGCCCCGGCCGAGCCGGCCGCGAACGCACCGCCGACCATGGTGGCCAGCACCAGCCAGAAGTCGGGGAATCCGCGCTGCGCGAAGATCATCGTGGGGAGCGTGGTGACGAGCAGCAGCTCGATCACGCGCGGCTTCGTCAGCGACCAATACGCCGCAGCCTTGCGGCGCCACGGAGACCGCGTCTCACCGGCCGGACGTCCCGGAGTCGGTGAGGCTGCGGTCTCGGAGGGCCCGCCGGTCAGGGCGGCAGAAGAGTTCTGGGTCACGTCTGATGCTCACAATGGGTCAAGGTGCAGTCGCGGTCAGAGGTCAGTCTATCGTCAGTTCGGCGCTCCGGGCGCTGTCCCGCGCCAGTGAGGCAGAGTATTTCGACACGTCGTAGAAGAACTCGGAGGGAGCTCCTCCTGCGCCCTGTGCCGGTCTCGCCGTCGGTCTCGCCGGAAAGCGGACAACAGCGCGGACCGCAGACCTCAGGCGTCGATGCGCTCCCGGTCCAGCGCCTTCGATCCTTCGATGATGAAGTCCTTGCGCGGTGCGACCACGGAGCCCATGAGCAGGTCGAAGACCCTTTCAGCGGCCTCAGCATCGGCGACGCGGATACGCCGCAGGGACCGATGAGCGGGGTCCATGGTCGTCTCGGAGAGCTGGTCGGCATCCATCTCGCCGAGACCCTTGTAGCGCTGGATCGGCTCCTTGTATCGCAGCCCCTCGGACTCCAGGTGGGCCAGCAGCCTGTTCAGCTCCGTCTCCGAGTAGGTGTACCGGACTTCGTTGGCCTTCCGACCTGGGTGGATGACCTCCACCCGGTGCAGCGGGGGCACAGCGGCGAACACCCGCCCTGCCTCGATCATGGGACGCATGTAGCGGAAGAACAGCGTCAGCAGCAGCGTGCGGATGTGCGCGCCGTCGACGTCGGCGTCGGTCATCAGCACCACCTTGCCGTAGCGGGCGGCGTCCAGATCGAAGGTCCGGCCTGAGCCAGCACCGATGACCTGCAGCAGAGCCGCGCATTCGGTGTTGGAGAGCATGTCCGAGACGGAGGCCTTCTGGACGTTGAGGATCTTTCCTCGGATCGGCAGCAGGGCCTGGTAGTCGGAGGACCGCGCGAGCTTCGCGGTGCCGAGGGCGGAGTCGCCCTCCACGATGAACAGTTCGGTGTTCTCCACGCCCTTCGACCGGCATTCCACCAGCTTGGCCGGCATCGAGGAGTTCTCCAGGGCGTTCTTCCGGCGCTGGGTCTCCTTGTGCATCCGCGCGGAGATACGCGACTTCATCTCCGAGACGACCTTCTCCAGCACGGCAGTGGACTGCTGCTTGTCACCCCGCTTCGTGGAGTTCAGCCGCTGTGCGAGCTGCTTCTCCACCACCTTGGAGACGATCTGGCGCGCCGCCGAGGTGCCGAGGATCTCCTTGGTCTGCCCCTCGAACTGCGGCTCGGCGATCCGCACGGTGACGACGGCGGTCAGTCCGGCCAGGACATCGTCCTTCTCGAGCTTGTCGTTCCCCGCCTTGAGGCGACGGGCGTTGGCCTCCACCGTCTTGCGGAAGGTCTTCAGCAGCGCCTGCTCGAAACCGGTCAGATGCGTCCCGCCCTTGGGGGTGGCGATGATGTTGACGAAGCTGCGCACCGTGGAGTCGTAGCCGATGCCCCAGCGCAGGGCGATGTCGACCTCGCAGTCCCGTTCCACGTCCTCCATGTGACTGCGGCCGTCCTCGCCGATCACCGGTACTCTCTCGGTGAAGCTGCCGTGGCCCTGGATCCGCCAGATGTCGGTCACTGCCGAGTCTGTGGAGAGGAAGTCCACGAACTCGCTGATGCCGCCGTCGTACTGGAAGACCTCTTCAGAAGGGGTCTCGCCGCGAAGGTCGCGCACCGTCAGCCGCAGACCGGGGATCAGGAAGGCGGTCTGTCGAGCGCGGTTGCTCAGCTCCTCATCGTCGAACCGCGCATCCGGGGTGAAGATGTGGCGATCGGCCCAATAGCGGATGGTCGTGCCGGTGGCTCCCCGCTTGGCCTTGCCGACGACCTCCACCGGGGACCCTTCTGCGGCAGGGCTGAACTCGGCATCCGGGTTCGCCGTCGATCCGGCGAATGTGCCGGGCTCGCCGCGCCGGAAGGACATCTGATGGACCTTGCCCCCGCGGGTGACTCGCGCATCGAGGCGCGCCGACAGCGCGTTGACCACCGAGGCCCCGACTCCGTGAAGGCCCCCGACGGCGTTGTAGGAGCCGCCTCCGAACTTTCCTCCGGCATGAAGCTTGGTGAAGACCACTTCGAGGCCCGAGAGGCCGGTGCGCGGCTCGACGTCGACAGGAATGCCTCGGCCGTCGTCGGTGACCTCCACGGAGTCGTCCGGATGGAGCGTGACGGTGATGGTGGAGGCGTACCCTGCCAGCGCCTCATCCACAGAGTTGTCGATGATCTCCCACAGACAGTGCATGAGGCCGCGCGAATCCGTGGAGCCGATGTACATGCCGGGGCGCTTGCGGACCGCCTCCAGGCCCTCGAGCACCGACAGGTGTCGAGCGTCGTACTCGGATCTCTTCGCCACGGATCTCCTCCTGGTGGACTCTGATGGGACGCCGTCAGGGCGTCCCGTTCGGGCACAGTCAAAGCCACCGTATCGGGCTTGAGCGTGCAACTTCGGCAGAACCGCCGCAGACCCTGGGATCCGCGGAAACACAGCGAATCACGCGTACGCGGTGAGCGAAAGATCGCCGAAACGGGCGCCGAGGGCGAATGAATCGGCCCTCGACGTGGTTGTATGGGTACCTACAATTCACGTGAGGAGGCGAAGAGCATGACCGGCACGACTGGGACACTCGAAGCACACACGAACACTCTGACTGCCCTCGACCGCTGTGACCGCTGTGGAGCACAGGCCTACGTGCGCGCGGTCCTGACCTCCGGCGCCGGTGATCTGCTCTTCTGCGTGCACCATGCTCGACAGGTTCAGGACAGCCTGCGGCCGAAGACCTCCGAGTGGGTCGACGAGTCGGAGCGACTCGCCCAGGCTCGATGAGACGCCGAGCGACGAGCTGACGGCAGGCGTCGCACGGCATCATCCGTGGACGCCATGAGTCGACTTCAGACGAAGGGCCCGGGGGATCTCCCTCCGGGCCCTTCGTCATGCTCGCGTCGGGCGGTGTCCGGTGTTGGGGTGGGCGACACATGCCCGCAACGTCACAGGGCTGGAAGACATGTGCTCGAACGACATATGGCCGGTGGGCGACGGAGCAGTCCGTCGTCCACCGGCCATATGCGTGACGTCGAGTCGAGCTCGACGCTGACGGGCCTGTCAAGCCGGAGGTCCGGGAGCCGTGGCTTCCCGGACCTCCACGGTCAGGCGGCGTCGCCGGTGCTCAGTCGAGGTAGTCGCGGAGCACCTGCGAACGACTCGGGTGGCGCAGCTTCGACATCGTCTTGGACTCGATCTGTCGGATGCGCTCCCGGGTGACGCCGTAGACCTTGCCGATCTCGTCTAAAGTCTTCGGCTGTCCGTCGGTGAGGCCGAACCGCATCGCGACGACCCCGGCCTCCCGCTCGGCGAGGGTGTCCAGCACCGAGTGGAGCTGCTCCTGCAGCAGGGTGAAGCTGACCGCGTCGGAGGGCACGACCGCTTCGGAGTCCTCGATGAGGTCGCCGAACTCCGAATCGCCGTCCTCACCCAGGGGCGTGTGCAGCGAGATGGGTTCGCGACCGTACTTCTGGACCTCGACGACCTTCTCCGGCGTCATGTCCAGCTCCTGGGCAAGCTCCTCGGGGGTCGGCTCCCGCCCGAGGTCCTGCAGCATCTGACGCTGCACCCGGGCGAGCTTGTTGATGACCTCCACCATGTGCACCGGAATCCGGATGGTGCGCGCCTGGTCCGCCATGGCGCGGGTGATGGCCTGACGGATCCACCACGTGGCGTAGGTGGAGAACTTGAAGCCCTTGGTGTAGTCGAACTTCTCCACAGCGCGGATGAGTCCGAGGTTCCCCTCCTGGATGAGGTCCAGGAACAGCATGCCGCGGCCCGTGTAACGCTTGGCCAGAGAGACGACGAGGCGCAGGTTGGCCTCGAGGAGGTGATTCTTGGCGCGCCGGCCGTCGGCGACGATGAGTTCCAGGTCTCGCCGCAGGCGGCGGTCGGAGATCTCCTCGGTGGCGAGCTTGTGCTCGGCGAAGAGGCCCGCCTCGATGCGCAGCGCGAGGTCGACCTCCTGCTCCGCGTTGAGCAGCGCGACCTTGCCGATCTGCTTGAGGTAGTCCTTGACCGGGTCCGCCGTGGCGCCGGCGGAGACCACCTGGACCGCGGGGGCGTCGTCGTCGTCCGCGTTGGAGATGACGAATCCGCGGCCCTTGGTCTCCTCCTCCTCGGCCTCTTCACCCTTGGCTGCCTTCTTGGCGTTCTCGACGATCGCCTCGGCGTTGTCGGAGTCGCCGGCCGCGGCCGCGACCTTCTTGGCGACCTCCTCCTCGTCTCCGTCCTCCAGGGCTTTGGCCACGGCCTGCTCGAGCACCGCTGTCGGAGCCTCCTGCTCCTGGGCGGCCTCGGCCAACACCTCGTCGACCGGGTCGGCCGCCTTCTTCCGGCCTCCGGTCTTCCTGCCGGAGCCCTTGGCGGTGGACTTCTTCGCGGCGGTGCTGGACGTTGAGGCGGCGGACCGCTTCGACGTGGAGCTGGACTTCTGGGCCGCGGCGCTTCCCCCTGGCGCTGAGGTGCGCGAGGACGAGCTACTGGTGGCAGCGGACGGCTGTTCCGCCTCTGCCGCGGCTGCGTTCTCTTCTGTGGACTGGGACGCAGTAGTGGGCACGATGACCTTCCGACTAGGACGTGTGAAGGCGGTGGCCGACCCGTGGTCAACACACCTATGACCCTGTCAAGTCCGTCGTCCGTCTCACACCTGCTGTCCGGGCGGCCGCCGAGGCACACCAGACGGTGTGCATACGACGCCGGTCTCCCGGTGCGTGATGAGCGACCTGACGATGGTTGCAGGGTCTCAGCAGTTCACAACATACCCCTTGCCAGGATCATTCCCGCGTGGAGAAAAAAGTTTGCCAGGAGTTCGTCGGGCCGTCCTGAGCCCGGGTTCCGTGATCGGCCACGCGAGGTCGCAGCACTGACGGCATGATCCTGGCATCCGGAGAAGTCTTGGAACCCGGAGAAGTCCTGGGATCCGGCGGCGATCCCGCCTCAGCGCCGGTCCGTCATGACCAGGAATGGGCCTTGACCATCGCCCAGGGGCAGATGATCGGCTCCTTCTGGCCGACGGCGAGACGCCGGGCCAGCGGATGATCGGCGACCAGCCGCAAGGATCGGTCCAGGAAGGCGCCGCTGACCGTCCCCCTCCCCCGGGTCCACTCGATCCAGGCCATCATGGCCAGCGACGTCGACGTCGCCTGCACGCCCAAGAACGGCTGCAGCCGATGAAGGACCGAGGCGAGAGCGTCGATGGACGCCCATCGCGGGCGAGTGCCGGTGGCGCCGGCCAGTACCTGCTGATATCGCCGGAGATGGAGTCGCAGCAGGTTCTCGACCTCCGCCTCGTCTCCTTCGAACGGCTGGTCGGGCACGCGATCGCTCGCGGGCGCAGGCGCCACGAGCGCTTCGGCGCAGGGCGGACCCCCGTGATCCATCAGGTGATCTGTCCACAGTCGAGCCAGGGACCTCCACATGCCGTGGGCGTCTTCGGGCTCCGGGCCGTTCCAGAGCCCCTCCCGCTCCGCGAGACCGAGTGCCTCGACAGCGACCGCCACAGACTCCGGTCCGTCAGCGGCAAGCGCCAGCACGGCCTCGGCGAGATCCGGCGACTCCAGAACGGCCACGAGCGGGGCCAGACGGTCGCAGAACCGTCCGGTCCAGGATGCGCCCGACGGAACGGCCCCCTCGGCCGCGCCGTCGTCTGTGAGGTGGGCGACGTCCGTCACTGCACCCTCGAGCGCCTGCTCCTGGATCACCTCGTCCCAGGTGAGGAGCGCCTGTGTGACGGCCGGCACGTCCGCGAGCCTCAGGCTCATGTCCATCGCCTCGAGGTCGACCTCGGCCACGTGGTCTCCCTCGGGAGGCGCTCCAGCCTCCAGGAAGTCCTCGACGAGCTGCGAGGGCTGACGCGGCACCCTGCCGCGCACGGCCATGTGGGCTGCGACGACGCTGCTCTCCGCCCGCTCGAGACGGGTTCCGGGGAAGGGACAGCACCGCGGGTCGAGGCAGTCATAGTCCCGGATCCAGCCGCCGCCGATCCACCACGTCTGGACGATCTGGAGACAGTGGTCCTGGCGCAGAGCCGAGCAGAGGGAGGCATGCAGCGCGGCCCAGGGGCGCAGAGCCGGATCCTCCCAGGTGGGAGGCGCCGGCTCCTCATCCGTGAACAGGAAGATGACGGCGCCGTCGGGCGCCGGCGTCACCTCGGGGCCCAGCAGATGCCTGCCGACCCATTGGGCGAGCCTGTCAGGGTGGTCCACACCGGCGCTGAGGTCGATCCGCAGATGGGCGCCGGTCCGTCCTGCGTGCAGTCCCATGACCACCAGGGAGTCCTCCGGCAGGAACCCTAAGGTGTGGTGGACCAGAGCGACGGCGTCCTCGGGACCCGAGACGGTGATGACCTGCTGCTCTGCCCCATCCGTCGGAAGGGGGTGCGCGTCTGATGGTGTGTGATCGTCCTGGGGTATGCGTGGAGTGCTCATGGCCCCAGTCTCGAAGGACGTGCGCGTGCCGGACAGGCCCCCGCCGGAGCTTGTGGACGGCCCCGCGTGTCGGGTTCGGACAGCGGGACCTGTGGAGGAGCGAACGCCATTGGGCCCGGCCCGGTGCACTCACTGCTGTGCACTCAGCCACGGGCGAATCAGAACAGCGTCGACGGAGGGTCGTCCTGCTGGTCGTCCTGCTGATCGTCCGACCGCTCGTCTGTCGCCTGAACATCTGGCTGGCCCTCTGACGGGCCCACTGACGGTTCGCCGGATTCCTCGGGTCGGACGGCGTCGACTCCTCGGTCAGCCGTCGGTGACTGCGTGCGCAGGAAGGCTTCCACTGCGGCTCCCAGCTCCTCCGCGTCCGGGACGACGTCGTCCTCCTTGACCAGCAACGACCGCTGCTCCGTGGTGGTGTGCTGGTCGAACGTGCTCTCCAGGCGCTCCACCAGCGTCTGGATGTCGCTGTTGGCACTCACCTGACGTGAGATGTCCTGATCCACCATGCGCGCAGACTCTCGGAGCTCGTCCGTGGGCAGCATCAGCTCCATGGCGGCTCCGACGTACTCCAGTGCGGAGACCGCGACCTGGGGATACCGTCCGCCGGCCAGATAATGGGGCACATGCAGCGTGTAGCCGACCGTGTCATGCTCGTCGGCCTCGAGTCGCATCTCGAGGAATTGGCTCAGACCGGCCTCGATCTGGGCCGTGGGGCTCCATGTCGAGATTCCGGCCACGAGGTCCTGGCGGCTGCCGTGCGCCGTGACGCCGAGGGGGCGGGTGTGCGGCACCGGAAGCCCCAGCGCGTCGACGAGGACCACGAGAGTGACGTCGAGGCGCTTCACCAGCGTCAGCACGGCGTCGGCCACCCCCTGCCACTGGAAGTCCGGCTCGTCTCCGGTCAGCAGGAGGAACGGTCGGCCGGAGGCATCGCGAACCTCATAGAGATCGAGCTCAGGACCTTCATAGTCGGCGAACCGGCTGTCCACGAAAGTCACCTTCGGGCGACGGGAACGGTAGTCGAAGAGCTCGTCGACGTCGAAGCTGGCCAGCAGCCGGTGCGGCAGCGCGCTGAGCAGCGCCTCCGCCAGTTGGCCGCTCAGGTCGCCGGCATCGGTATGACCGGCCAGAGAGACGAGCAGCCGAAGGCCGCCCGAGGGCCTGTCGCCCAGCGGGTCGCGCAGCACCAGGTCTCCGCCGACCGGACGGACCGTCGAGTCGGTCATGGGGACAGTGGATCCGGTCCCGGCGAGACCGCTGTCCCCTTCTCCGTCTGGCTCGGCGGCGTCGGGGTCTGCTGGGTACACGTGGAGCAGGTGCAGGGGGTCCTTCATCGAGCTGAGACTCCTCTCCATGCCGTAGAACGTGCGTCACCGGGCTGGACGCGTCGGTCTGCGTGAGACGCGCGCCGTCAGGCGCTGCGGTGACCATAGAGGTAACGACCGCAACGGCTGGAGAAATTCCCGGCGCACCGCACAGAGCTTGACCGCACAGCGCCTGGCCGCCGGCGGCATGCGCGGAGGCTTCACATCGACGGCCCCGGGCACGCGGCGCGCTGGTCAGGATCTCGGATAGGATCGAGTCCTGAGGCCGCCGAGGGCTTCCACACGCGGCAGCGCGTCGGCGGATGCACACACATTCGATGCGACGATCCCCGGACCGGGGATCAGACGGGATTGACGTGATCAACGACTTCCAGCCCACCCTCTCCGCTGTCAGCACGGCCGTCGAGAAGACCCCCACCGACGCTCTCGTGCTGGGTGTCGCGAAGGGCCCCGAGGGGCCCATCCTCCTGCCGAACCCGCTGGCCGACGAAGCCGCTCGCGGCGTCGCCGACTCGCTCCAGGCCCTGGGAGCCACGGGGGCGGCTGACCAGCTCCTGCGCCTGCCCGGCGTGGACGGCTTCCGCAGCGAGACCCTCGTGCTGGTCGGCGTCGGCGAGCTCACCGGGGAGCCCACCGGCGGCGTCTCCCTCGAATCCCTCCGCCGCGCCGCGGGCTCGGCGGTCCGCCAGCTCAGCTCGCTCGACTCGGTCGCCCTCGCCCTGCCGGCCTCGAGCCCTGAAGAGGTCGCCGCCGTCGCCGAGGGTGCCGCGATCGGCGCCTACTCCTTCACCGCGTTCCGCAGCTCCCAGGAGGCGCGCGAGAAGCGTCCGGTCGAGGAGATCCTCATCCTGACCGACCTCAAGGACCGGCACACCCGCCCGGTCCTGGACCGGGCCGCCGTCGTCGGCGCTGCGGTGCGTGCCACCCGCGACCTGGTGAACACTCCCCCGAGCCACCTGTACCCGGAGACGTTCGCGGAGATCGCCGCGGACCTCGCGAGCCGCACCAAGGCACCGGCTCAGGGAGGTTCGACCTCGAAGGCTCCCAAGCTCTCGGTGAAGGTCTGGGACGTCAAGGACCTGGAGAAGGAGGGCTTCGGCGGTCTCCTCGGCGTCGGCGGAGGCTCCTCCCGCGGCCCCCGCATGGTCAGGATCGAGCACGCCCCTTCGAAGCCCGCAGCGCATATCGCGCTGGTCGGCAAGGGCATCACCTTCGACTCCGGCGGCCTCTCACTGAAGCCTGCCGCCTCGATGACCACGATGAAGCTGGACATGGGCGGCGCTGCGACGGTCCTCGCCGTGGTGCGCGCCGCGGCCGACCTCAACCTGCCGATCAAGGTGACCGGCTGGCTGTGTCTGGCCGAGAACATGCCCTCGGCCACGGCCCAGCGTCCTGAGGACGTCATCACGATCCGCGGCGGCAAGACGGTGGAGGTCCTCAACACCGACGCTGAGGGACGCCTCGTCATGGCCGACGGGCTCGTCGCCGCCTCGGAGGAGAACCCCGACGCACTGATCGACGTGGCCACGCTGACCGGTGCGCAGATGATCGCGCTGGGCCTGCGGACCACGGGCGTCATGGGAGAGGAGCAGCTCCGCTCTGCCCTCGTGGACGCCGCTGAAGACTCAGGGGAGAAGCTCTGGCCGATGCCGATCCCGGAGGAGGCACGCTCCGGCTTCGACTCGGAGGTCGCCGACCTGACGAACCTGGGTGACCGCAACGGCGGCATGCTGGGAGCCGCGGCGTTCCTGCGCGAGTTCGTGGGCGAGCGGGAGGGGGCCGACAGCGGCGCTCTCGACCCGGAGGCACGCAGGATCCCGTGGGCGCATCTCGACATCGCCGGCCCGGCGTTCAACGAGAAGTCGCCCTACGGCTACACCCCGAAGGCGGGGACCGGAGTGATGGTCCGCACGCTGGTCACCTACCTCGAAGGACTCTCACGCTGACCTGCGGACACCCCGTCGGCCCCGGAGCGCACGGATGGCGCTCCGGGGCCGACGCCGTCACAGTCCGGGTCCTCGGATGCGGCAGTGGAAGCCGTGCGCGCTCAAGCGATAGGCTGACACCCGTGCACACGGGCGGCGTCCCGGACACTGGCACAGAGCTGTGCCCCGTCAGTCCTCTGACCGCCCGCCGACACCTTCACACCTTCACAGACTCACGCGACCCAAGGGAGCAACGACCGTGGCCGACCAGCCCCAGGCACAGGAATTCGACGTACTCGTCCTCGGCGGAGGCAGCGCCGGCTACGCCGCGGCGCTGCGCTCGGTGCAGCACGGACTCACGGTCGGCCTGATCGAGAGGTCGAAGCTCGGCGGCACCTGCCTGCACACCGGATGCATCCCCACCAAGGCTTACCTGCACGCCGCGGAGCTGGCCGATGAGGCCCGCTCGAGCGAGAAGTACGGCGTGAAGACGACCTTCGAAGGCATCGACATGGCCAAGGTCCGCGAGTACAAGGACGGCATCGTCGCCGGCAAGCACAAGGGCCTCTCCGGGCTGCTGAAGATGCGCAAGGTCACTGTCATCGAGGGCGAAGGACGACTGGTCTCGCAGAACGAGATCGAGGTCGACGGCACTCGGTACAGCGGCCGCAACATCGTGCTGGCCACCGGATCCACATCCAAGACTATGGGCCTGCCGATCGGTGAGCGCATCATCACCTCGACTGAGGCACTGGAGCTCGACCACACCCCCGCGTCGGCCATCGTGCTCGGCGGCGGCGTCATCGGCTGCGAGTTCGCCTCCGCCTGGACCTCCTACGGCACGGACGTGACGATCATCGAGGGGCTGCCGTCGCTCGTCCCCAACGAGGACCCGTCGATCATCAAGAACCTCGAGCGTTCCTTCAAGAAGCGCGGCATCACGTTCAACACCGGGACGTTCTTCAAGGACGTCGAGGACACCGGTGACGGCGTCAAGGTGACCCTCGAGGACGGCAAGACGTTCGAAGCCGAGATCTGCCTGGTCGCGGTCGGACGTGGGCCCGTCACCGAGGGCTTCGGCTTCGAGGATCAGGGCATCACCCTGGACCGTGGGTTCGTGATCACCGACGAGCGGCTCCACACCGGTGTGGGGAACATCTACGCCGTCGGCGACATCGTCCCGGGCCTGCAGCTGGCGCACCGGGGCTACCAGCAGGGCATCTTCGTGGCCGAGGAGATCGTCGGCAACAACCCTGTCGTGGTCGAGGACATCAACATCCCCAAGGTCACCTTCTGCGAGCCCGAGATCATGTCGGTCGGCTACACCCAGCCCAAGGCTGAGGAGGAGTTCGGCAAGGACAACGTCGAGATCACCGAGTACAACCTCGCAGGCAACGGCAAGTCCTCGATCCTCGGCACCGGCGGCATCATCAAGATGGTCGGCGTCAAGGGCGGTCCGATCGTGGGAGTCCACGGCATCGGCACCCGCATCGGCGAACAGATCGGCGAGGCGCAGCTGATCGTGAACTGGGAGGCCTACCCGGAGGACGTGGCCACGCTGGTGCACGCCCACCCCACACAGAATGAGGCGCTCGGAGAGGCCGCGATGGCGCTCTTCGGCCACCCGCTCCACGGCTGAGAGCCGCATCCAGACCACCCAGAGAATTCAACACACCTGTGAACTCGCACCGCACTGCCCGGTGCGACGCATTCAAGAGTAGGAGCCGGACATCATGTCTGAGACCGTGAACCTTCCAGCCCTCGGTGAATCAGTCACCGAAGGCACTGTCACCCGATGGCTCGTGGAAGTCGGGGAGGAGGTCGAGGTCGACCAGCCGATCGTGGAGGTCTCCACCGACAAGGTCGACACCGAGGTCCCCTCCCCCGCCGCCGGCGTGATCGAGGAGCTGCTCGTGGACGAGGACGAGACCGTCGAGGTCGGCGCTCCTCTGGTGAAGATCGGAGACGGCTCCGGGGCCGGCACGGACTCCGGTGACGACTCGAGCACCGAGGAGCAGGCCGAGGCGGAGGACTCCGCGGACGACCAGGCTCCCCAGGAGACGCAGCCCGCGGCCGAGGCCGAGGGCGCCGAGGAGACCCCGGAAGAGGCCCCTGCCGAGGACTCCGGCGCCGCCGGCGGCGCCGAGTCCCAGGAGGTGACGCTCCCCGCTCTGGGCGAGTCCGTGACCGAGGGCACGGTGACCCGCTGGCTCGTCGAGGTCGGGGACGACGTCGAGGTCGACCAGCCGCTGCTGGAGGTCTCCACCGACAAGGTCGACACTGAGGTCCCCTCCCCTGTCGCCGGAACCGTCCAGGAGATCAAGGTCTCCGAAGATGAGACTGTCGAGGTTGGGGCCGTCTTGGCCCTGGTGGGTTCGGGCTCCTCGTCGCCGTCGGGGGCTGCTGAGGAGGCCGCATCGTCTGAGGACTCCGCTGCACAGGAGCCCGAGGAGGCCACCGCGGAGCCGACCGACGAGACTCCGAAGCCGGCAGAGAAGGCTCCTGAGGAGCCCGCCGAGAAGTCTGCTGACGAGGAGCCCGCCCCCGCGGCTGCGGAGTCGACTCAGGAGGCAGCTGGAGGTGCCGAGGGCTATGTGACGCCTCTTGTGCGTCGGCTGGCCAAGAAGGAAGGCATCGATCTCTCGACCGTCAAGGGCACCGGCGTCGGTGGGCGCATCCGCAAGCAGGACGTCCTCGACGCCGTGGAGTCCAAGAAGGCCGCGACCGAGAAGTCTGCGCCGGCACAGGCGGGGGCTCAGGCGCCCACCGCGGCTCCGGCGTCCGCGCCCGCCGTGGAAGTGGACACCACGCTCCGAGGGACCACCGAGAAGGCCCCGCGCATCCGCCAGGTGATCGCTCAGCGGATGAACGAGTCTCTCGAGATCGGGGCTCAGCTGACCCAGGTCCACGAAGTCGACATGACGCGGATCGTCAACCTCCGCGCGAAGACCAAGGCTTCCTTCAAGCAGACCAACGGGGTCAACCTCACGTACCTGGCGTTCATCGCCGCCGCCGTCACCGAGGCCCTCAAGCAGCACCCCAAGCTCAACGCCGAGTACGACGAGAAGCAGCGGCAGATCACGTACCACGATGCCGAGCACCTCTCCTTCGCCGTCGACACCGAGAAGGGCCTGATGGTCCCGGTGATCTCGGATGCGGGCGACCTGAGCCTCGCCGGCATGGCCAAGAAGATCGCCGACGTGGCGGCCCGGACCCGCAGCAACAAGATCGCTCCGGACGAGCTCTCGGGCGGCACCTTCACCATCACCAACCTGGGCTCCTTCGGGGCGCTGTTCGACACGCCGATCATCAACCAGCCCCAGGTGGCGATCCTGGGCCCCGGTGCGATCGTCAAGCGGCCCATGGTGGTCACCGATGCCGACGGCAACGAGAGCATCGCGATCCGTCACATGATGTACCTGTCGCTCACCTACGACCACCGTCTGGTCGACGGCGCCGACGCCGGCCGTTTCCTGCAGACGCTCAAGGCCCGCCTCGAGGAGGGCGCCTTCGAGTCGCAGCTGGGACTCTGACCCTCATCGGCGTCGGTCGGCCGCTCTGACGGTCGCTCGATGCCCGCGAGGCCTCGACGCTCCCCGGGCGGGATGATCCCCGTGATCATCCCGCCCGGGGAGCGTCGTCGTCTGGGCGGATGTCCTCCCCTCCGCCGGCATCGTCGTGCCGGCCGGACGTGTTCGGGGTGCCGACGTCCTGGACCGTATGCAGCCGCCATCCCACCTCGGTGCGGTGCAGCACGAGCCGTACGGTCTGCTCCCGACCTGCTCCGTCGTCGAGGCCGTCGATCCGGATCTCAGCCGTGATGTGGGCAGTCTCCCCCTGCGCCGCCGATGCGCCCGGATCCGGCGCGTACTCCGCCTCGCCGACCGGGAGGATCTCCATCCTCGCGCTGTCATGGGCCTGCCCCCGGGAGTGCATCTGCTCCATGAGGTGCTTCTCGGAGGCTTCAGCCGGTGAACCGGCGACCACGTAGCGCTGGACGTCAGGCTCCCCGGGGTTCTGCAGGGCAGACGTCCGCAGCATGGCCAGGCCGTCCAAGGCCATCAGCGGATCATCCTGCCGCAGCAGCCGCTCGGCCTCCGCGCCGGAGGGCTGCTCGCTCTCGGCCGCAGGGTCCGTTCTGCCGTCACCCGTTCTGCCGTCACTGGGCGCGCTGTCACCCGGTTCGCCGTCAACCGGCTCGCTGGTGTCATCCGGCGCACGGTCGCCGAGGCCTGCTCCGAAGACATCCTCGTCATCGGGTGACAGACCGTCCTGGCGCGGTTCGCTCAGCGTTGCGGCGCCCAGTCCCAGCAGCAGGACCGCGGCGCTGATCCCTGCCACCAGACGTTGCCGACGTCGGCGCGTCACACCCCGTTCTCGGGCGCCCGGCCGGACCGTGGGAAGCTCGGGCAGCACATCGTCGTCGACATACGCCGCCAGGTCGAGCGGTTCCGGCGCGGCGCACCGATGCAGCTCCGCGGCGAAGGCCCGGGCATCGGGCCGTTCGTCCGCAGCTTCGGACAGAGCCTCTTCCAGCAGCCGGATGAGACGGCTCGGCGCCTCGGGACACAGCGTCCCCAAGGGAGGCCTCCTCCGTCCCACGGCCGGTGCCGAGCCGGTCAGCGAGCACCAGGCGACGGCCGCCAGCCCGTACACGTCAGCCTCCGGCGCGAGGCTTGCGTCCCATGCCCTCTGACGGCGCCCGTGCTCAGCAGACCGCAGGGCGGACGTGCGTTCCGGGGCCGCGAATCCCTGTGTCGCGGCCGGGATCGGCGATGCGCCCAGCAGCTGCGCATCGCCGAGGTCTCCCAAAGCAGGCCGTCCGTCCGGCGCGAGCAGCACGTTGCCCGGCGAGACGTCCCCGTGGGCGACCCCCGCGGCGTGGAGATGCGCCAGGGCTTGGGCCACGGGCGACAGGACCGTCACCGTCTCCCCGACGGAGAGCGTGCCGCGGGCGGCGAGGAGACGCCCCAGCGAACCCGCGGTGTATGGCTCAAGGATCAGGCCCGGCCCCGCCGAGGTGTCGGTCCAGCCGTACACGGTGACGAGATGCTCATGGTGCAGTCGACGCACGGCGTTCAGCTCGGCGGATCGCCAGGCGCCTGCTCCGCTCTCCAGGCTCTGCCCAGCCCCGTGCGCCTCGCTGCGGATCTTCACGGCCACTGTGCGGTCCGCAGGCGCCGCGTCGGCCCAGTGCGGACCGTCACCGGTCACCTCGGCCAGCCACACGGTGGAGGACCCTCCGAGGCCCAGCAGGCGCCGCAGACTCAGCCCCTCGGCCTCAGGGGGAGCTCCTCGCCGTGGGGCCGCCCGGGTGGGTGTCCGGGTGGGTGTCCTCCGGTGCCCCGCCGCAGCGTCGTCGTCACCGGCCATGTCCGGTCCGGATGTCGTGTTGCTGATCATGACGACCAGCCTGCCGCAGTCGAGGACAGCCTGCAGGCGTTTTCCACAGGCTCCCGTCCCACGGTGCGCTCCGTTCGGACTAGGGTGGAGCCATGGACCTCGCATTCCGGAGGCTCGGCTTCCACCCTGACGTGGTGGACTACGCCGAGGCCCTCGACATCCAGAGGCGGCTGCACGCGGAGGTGCTCGCCGACGAGTCACCCTCGACCGTGCTGCTGCTCGAGCACGAAGACGTCTACACGGCCGGCCGTCGCACCGAGCCGGAGGATCGCCCCCGAGACGGCACACCCGTGGTCGACGTCGACCGCGGAGGGAAGATCACCTGGCACGGCAGAGGACAGCTGGTCGGCTATCCGATCCTCAAGCTGGCCGAACGGGCGATGGTGAAGGGCTATGTGGCCGCCCTGGAGGAGATCATCATCCGGGTGCTGGACCAGGAGTTCGGTCTCCGATCGACCACGGTGGAGGGCCGATCCGGGGTCTGGATGACCGACGGCCCGCGGGACCGGAAGATCGCGGCGATCGGGCTGCGCGTGCACAGATCGGTGACGATGCACGGCTTCGCGCTGAACTGCTCGAACAGTCTCGCTCCGTTCGAGAACATCATCCCCTGCGGCATCGCCGACGCCGACACCACCACCATCAGCGCCGAGGTGGGCACCGAGGTCACACCGGCTGACATCGTCGATCCCATCGCCGCCCAGCTCGCCGCCGAGCTGCCGCGGTTCCTCAGCGTGACTGAGAACATTGCTGCTGCAGAAGGAGTCCTGTCGTGACCATCGCCCCCGAAGGCCGTCGCATGCTTCGTGTGGAGGCGCGAAACTCCGAGGTGCCGGTCGAGCGGAAGCCCGCCTGGATGCGGACCAAGGTCAAGATGGGTCCGGAGTTCGCGGAGATGAAGAAGCGGGTCGGCTCGAAGGGCCTCCACACGGTCTGCGAGGAGGCCGGCTGCCCGAACATCTTCGAATGCTGGGAGGACCGAGAGGCCACGTTCCTCATCGGTGGATCGGCCTGCACCCGCCGGTGCGACTTCTGCGAGATCGACACCGGGCGTCCGCAGCCTGTGGACGAAGGAGAGCCGCTCCAGGTGGCCGAGTCGGTCCGAGAGATGAATCTGCGCTACGCCACGGTGACCGGTGTGGCCCGTGACGACCTCCCGGACGAGGGTGTCTGGCTCTACGCGGAGACCATCCGCAAGATCCATGAGCTGAACCCGGGCACGGGAGTCGAGATCCTCATCCCCGACTTCTCCGGCAAGGAGGAGAACATCGCGGCGATCTGCGAGGCCGCACCAGAGGTGTTCGCGCACAACGTGGAGACCGTGCCGCGCATCTTCCGGCGCATCCGCCCCGCGTTCCGTTACGAACGCTCCCTGGACGTCCTCACCCAGGGGCGTGGCCACGGCATGATCACCAAGTCCAACCTCATCTTGGGCATGGGAGAGACCCGGGAGGAGATCACCGAAGCCCTCCAGGACCTCCACGACGCCGGCTGTGACCTGATCACCATCACCCAGTACCTGCGGCCCACACCCCGTCACCTGCCGGTGGACCGGTGGCTCAAGCCGCAGGAGTTCCTCGAGATCTCCGAGGAGGCCGAGGAGATCGGCTTCCTGGGCGTGATGTCCGGCCCACTGGTCCGCTCCTCCTACCGCGCCGGTTCCCTCTGGGCCAAGGCCATGCACAAGAAGGGTCGGGAGATCCCGCCCGAGTTGGCCCACATCCAGCCCTCGGGCACCACCCGACAGGAGGCCGCGACGTTGGTGGCCGCCGGGCACTGACCTGGCGGGTCCTGGGCTCAGTTCTGGGCTCAGTTCTGGGCTCAGTCCGGGTTCGGATGCTCGTGCCCCACGTGGGTGGGCCCCTCGCCGGACGGACCTTCGCTCTCGATGGGGTACGGGCGCACCCCGGCCTGCCCACCTCCCGCAACACGGTAGACTGGACTCACTATGGCACCAGCTGACTCCCCCACTCCCCAGGTCTCGTCGAAGGCAGAGGCGAAGGCCGAGCTGAAGAAGCTCAAGGCCCAGCAGAAGGCCGAGAAGCAGGAACGCAAGGCGCGGAAGAAGTCGAACAAGAAGGAAGGCTTCTTCGCCCGGATCAAGTCGGTCTTCGACATGACCCGGGCCCACGACCCCAACATAGGGTGGTGGATGGCGCTGGCATTCCTGGTCGCCTTCGCCGTCTCCGCCGTGGTGGTGGGACTGCTCCTCAACTGGGTGACCGGTGTGCTCTTCGGCCTGCCGATGGGTCTTCTGGCCGCCATGATCGTCATGAACCGCCGTGCGGAGAAGGCGGCGTTCGCGCGGATCGAAGGGCGCCCAGGAGCGGCGGCGGCCGCGCTCGGCACGCTGCGCCGCGGCTGGATCGTCGTCGAAGAGCCTGTCGCCATGGACCCCAAGACACAGGCGGCGATCTTCCGGGTCGTCGGACGTCCCGGTCTGGTGCTCGTCACGGACGGCCCGGCCGGCCCCGTGCGCAAGATGGTGCCCAAGACACGCAAGCGGTTCAGCCCCATCCTTCGTGACACCGGCGTGCCGATCCACGTGATCGAGACGGGCAACGGCGAAGGCCAGGTCCCCCTTCCCAAGCTGACCAAACACATCAAGAAGCTGGACAAGGCGTTGACCAAGCACGAGGTCAGCGCCCTGGAGCAGCGCCTGGCGGCCCTGCCGATCTCGCGCCCCCCGATTCCCAAGGGTGTGGACCCCTACCGACTCCGCCCCGACCGCAAGGCGATGCGCGGCTGATCCGCATCTGTCGACCATGAACGACCATGAGCTGGAGTCGGCCCGATCGTCATGTTCGGGCCGGCCCCAGCTCATGCTAGACTGGTCTGCTGTCTGGCAGGCGCCGTCAGCGCCCCGCTCCACGCGGGACGCACCTTGGAGATCCTCCACGTCGACTCCCTGAGCCCCGCGCCGCGTGCGCGAACCGCAGCAGGGAGTCTTCACGTGTGGACGGCGCCGCAGTGAGCGAGCACTCGGCGACTCGTGCTCTCCGGTCTGGGATCCCGGAGGCCAGGTCATCGTCCGTTCTTCGGGCCGTCGCATGCGACGGCCCGGGGTGCCCCGGACGGTGGATCAACAGAACCTGCCGACTGATACGAGAGAGAGGCACCTCCATGCCCACCACCCCCCTGCGCGGCCGTCGCACCGTGAAGGCGTCGCGCGCCCTCGGAATCGCGCTGACCCCCAAGGCCCAGAAGTACCTGGACCGTCGCCCCTACGGCCCCGGCCAGCACGGCCGCACCCGCCGCAAGACCGACTCCGACTACGCGGTGCGTCTGCGCGAGAAGCAGCGTCTGCGCGCCCAGTACGGCATCCGTGAGGCCCAGATGGTGCGGTACTTCGAAGAGGCCAAGCGCCGCGACGGCCTGACCGGTGAGAACCTCATCGAGCTGCTCGAGTCCCGGCTCGACGCCCTGGTGCTGCGTGCCGGCTTCGCCCGCACGATCGCCCAGGCGCGGCAGTTCGTGGTGCACCGCCACATCACCGTCAACGGCAAGCGCGTGGACCGTCCGTCCTTCCGCGTGAAGCCCGGCCAGGTCATCCAGGTGCACGAGCGCTCGGAGAAGTTCGAGCCGTTCCAGGTGGCCGCCTCCGGTGCTCACCAGGACGTGCTGCCCGCGGTCCCCGGCTACCTGACCGTGGAGATCGACAAGCTCCAGGCGACCCTGTCCCGCGCACCCAAGCGTGCGGAAGTCCCGGTCACCTGCGAAGAGCAGCTCGTCGTCGAGTACTACGCCCGCTGATCATCGGCGGAACCCTCAGGATGCCAGCATCCTGAACCGCAGAGCCCGTCGCGATTCCTCCTCTGGTGCGGAGTCGCGACGGGCTCTGCGTCTCTGGGTCGGCACGGCCGACCTGATTGCGCCCCCATACCCTCTAGACTTGTTCCGGCGTCCTGGACGCCGCGCCGACCGCAACGCCCGCAGGAGGACCGCAGATTCTCATGAAGACCGAGGACATCACCCGCACGTGGTACGACTACTTCGCCGCGAAGGGCCATGAGCGTGTCCCCTCGGCGTCGCTGATCTCACCGGACCCCTCCGTCCTGTTCACCATCGCCGGCATGGTGCCCTTCATCCCCTACTTCCTCGGCACCGAGAAGCCTCCCTATGACCGCGCTGTCTCCGTGCAGAAGTGCATCCGCACCGCCGACATCGAGGAGGTCGGCAAGACGGCCCGCCATGGGACCTTCTTCCAGATGTGCGGCAACTTCTCCTTCGGCGACTACTTCAAGGAGAAGGCCATCCCGATGGCCTGGGAGCTGCTGACCAGCCCTGTGGACGGCGACCCGGAGACGGGCGTGCGCGGGTTCGGCCTGGACCCGGATCGCCTGTGGATCACTGTCTACGAGAACGGCGACGAGCGCGACGACGAGGCCCGCCGCATCTGGGAGGAAGAGGTCGGGGTTCCGCACGAGCGAGTGATCGGCACGGGACCGGCCGACAACTACTGGAACACCGGTCAGCCCGGTCCGGGCGGCCCCTGCTCCGAGATCTACTACGACAGGGGCCCCGCCTATGGTGCCGACGGAGGCCCGGCCGTGGACGAGACCCGCTTCGTGGAGCTGTGGAACCTCGTCTTCATGCAGGATCGACTCTCCCAGGTCCACTCCAAGACCGAGTTCGAGATCGCCGGTCCGCTGCAGAACAGGAACATCGACACCGGTCTGGGCCTCGAGCGCCTCGCCATGGTGCTCCAGGGCGTGGAGAACATGTATGAGACCGACCAGGTGCGCCCTGTCCTCGACCGCGCGGCCGAGCTCGCTGGGGTGACCTACACCTCCACTGAGGATCCGGAGGACCCGAACCACGCCACTGACGTACGACTGCGCATGATCGCTGACCACGTGCGCAGCTCGCTGATGCTCATCTCTGACGGAGTGCGGCCGTCCAACGAAGGCGGCGGCTTCGTGCTGCGCCGTCTCATCCGCCGCGTCATCCTGGCCATGCGTCTGCTCGGTGTCGAGAGGCCGATCTTCGGAGAGCTCATCACCGTGTCCCGGGATGCGATGAAGGGCGTCTACCCCGATGTCGCGGAGAGGTTCGAGACGATCCATCAGGTCTCTGTGAAGGAGGAGAAGGCCTTCCTGCGCACCATCTCGGCCGGCACCGCCAAGCTGGACAGCGCCGTCAGCGCGGCCCGGTCGACGGGTGCGCCGCTGTCCGGCGCCGACGCCTTCGCCCTGCACGACACCTACGGCTTCCCGATCGACCTCACCCTGGAGATGGCTGCCGAAGCCGGTGTCGACGTCGATGAGGACCGCTTCCGGGACCTGATGACGGAGCAGCGGGAACGTGCTCGCGCCGACGCCAAGGGGAAGAAGTCCGGCCACGCTGACACCGAGGTCTACTCCCAGCTGCGCGGTGACAGCCCCACTCACTTCACCGGTTACACCGAGCACACCACAGAATCCACGATTCGAGGACTCGTCGTGGACGGAGAAGCCACCGACCGAGCCTCCGCGGGACAGGAGGTGGAGATCGTCCTCGATGCCACCCCGTTCTACGCGGAGGCCGGAGGTCAGGCGGCTGACACCGGCCGGATCACCGGCGACGGCTTCGAGCTGGAGGTCACCGACGTCCAGTCCCCCATCAGCGGACTGTCGGTGCACCGGGCCCGTGTGGTGCATGGAGAGGTGCCGGCCGGCGTGGAGGTCCTGGGCACCATCGACCTGCGACGCCGGCTGGACGCTCAGAAGGCGCACTCAGCCACGCACATCATCCATGCGGCCCTGCACGACGTGCTCGGCCCGCAGGCGGTCCAGGCCGGCTCCTTCAACAAGGAGGGATACCTCCGCTTCGACTTCACCGCGGAGGACGCCATGAGCTCCTCCGCCCGCCAGGAGCTCGAGGAGATCGCCAACCTCGCCATCAGGGACAACCACCACGTGAGCACCCAGGTGATGTCCCTGGAGGACGCCCAGGCGATGGGTGCCATGATGCTCTTCGGCGAGAAGTACGGCGAGAAGGTGCGCGTGGTGGAGATGAACGGCGCCTGGTCCCGCGAGCTCTGCGGAGGGACCCACGTGGGCTCCACCGCGGAGATCGGGACGCTGGCACTGATGAGCGAAGCCTCAGTCGGATCCGGCAACCGTCGAGTGGAAGCCCTGGTGGGCATGGACGCCTTCCAGCACTTCGCCGCCGAGCGGACGCTGGTCAACCAGCTCACCGACATGCTGAAGGTCCCCGCCGATCAGGTGCCGGACCGCATCTCCAGCACGCTGCAGAAGCTCAAGGAGACCGAACGTGAGCTCGAGCGGCTGCGGGCCGAGCAGCTGCGGGCTCAGTCCGCGGACCTCGTCACCCGGGCAGTCGACGCGGCCGGGGTCGACGTCCTCGCCCATGACGCCGGCCCGGTCGCCAGCAGTGACGATCTGCGCGGACTCGCCCTCGACCTGCGGCAGCGCTTCGGCTCGCGCGCTGCCGTCGTGGCCCTGGCGGGGCAGGCGAAGGGACGCCCGCTGATCGTGGTCGCCACCACCGAGGCCGCCCGGTCGGAGGGCGTCCAGGCCGGCGCGCTGGTGAAGGAGGCCTGCGCGGTGCTCGGCGGCGGTGGCGGCGGCAAGCCCGACGTCGCTCAGGGCGGCGGTCAGAACGCCGAGAAGATCGGCGAGGCCCTCGACGGCGTCGTCCGGTCCGTCCGCACCCGTGGCTGAGGCCTTCCCGGGGTCCGACTCCGCGCAGCGGGGCAGCGGGGAGACCGCACCCGGCGCCCGACCCCCGCGCCCTGGAGTGCGTCTGGCAGTCGACGTCGGTGACGCCCGCGTCGGTCTGGCCGCCTCGGATCCTGACGCCCTCGTGGCCACCCCGGTCATGACGTTGCGTCGGGACCACCGACGCCGCTCGGACATCCGCATGCTGGTCAAGATCGCCCGTGACCGCGACGCCCGGGTGATCTATGTCGGTCTGCCCCTCTCGCTCTCCGGCGGGGAGACGGCCTCGACCCAGAAGGCCCGCGACTATGCCGCGGCGTTGGTGCGCCGCCTGGATCAGGCGGAGCTGCCGATCCCCGTGCACCTGATCGACGAGCGGCTCTCCACCGTCTCGGCCGCGGAGAAGATGCGGGCCTCCGGTGTGGAGGCCCGGCACCAGCGGGATCGGATCGACCAGGCGGCGGCCGTGGAGATCCTCACGCAGGCGCTGGATATCCGCCGAGCTCAAGGACGCGAACCGGGCGAAGCAGTGATCGCGGCGCCGCCGGCCGACCCCGTCTCCTGAGACGACGTGGCGGTCCTCCAGACCAGCTGATCCTCCACAGGGGCCCCGTTGTCCACAGGCATGCGGATCAGACTCCCACCGTCTCGGGAGATGAGGCAGGCTGGTGGCATGGTCTTCCACGATGCCGGTCTCGCCGCACACTCAGCTGTTCCGGCAGCGCGCGCACCGATCGCCACCTCGGCCTCACCGCGCCCCCTTCAGGAGCTCTACCGGGCGGGTGCGCCGTTCAGCGGCGCCGAGCTGCAGGCCCTGTCTGCGGAAGGGGCGGTGCAGCACCTCATCGCCGATGTCTACGCGGTGGCCTGGTTGCGCCAGTCGTCGGCCGTGCGGGCACGGGCGGCGATGATGCTGCTCCCCTGCCGGGCACAGGGCCGCGCCGTGCTCTGCGGGGAGACCGCCGCCTGGGTGCATCTCGGGGGCGCAGCGGGATCTCGCCTCACTCTGATCTCTCAGAGCCTGCGCCGACGAGGCGGGGACGCGGAGATGTGGCAGGTCCATCAGGTGGCGCTCTCCGACGAGGACGTGTCCGTGGTCTCTGGGGTCGGAGTGACCACACCGTTGCGCACGGCCGCAGACCTCTTCCTCGGGCTGGGCGCAGCAGACGGGCGGAGAGCGTTGGACGTGCTGGCCGCCGAATCGATCTACACCCGGCGGCCGGAGGTGGCCGCCGCGGCCGGGGTCCACGAGCCGGCCTGGCTGAGACGCTGGTGGCTGGTGGCAGATCTGCTGCACGCCCGGCGACGAGACGTCGATGCTGAGGCGCTCACGGAACGATTGCAGGCGCGGATGCGCGGCGGGCGGACCCACGAGCACCGTCTGGAGTTGATTCCCGACCTGGTGGCTCAGTGCGCGTCGCGACGCCGACCGACCGTGCGATAGACGTCGTAGACTCCGTCGATGCGTCGCACGGAGTTGAGCACATGGTTCAGATACCGGGGGTCCCCCATCTCGAACGAGAAGCGAGAGATCGCCACCCGGTCTCGGGAGGTCTGGACACTGGCGGAGAGGATGTTGACCTGCGACTCGGCCAGCACCCGCGTGACGTCAGAGAGCAGGGACTTTCTGTCCAGCGCCTCCACCTGGATCTCCACCAGAAACACGGACGTCTTGGTGGGGGCCCATTCCACCTCCACCAGCCGCCCGGGCTGCTCCCGGAGCTGCTGGACGTTCCGGCAGTCGGCCCGGTGCACGGAGACACCCTGCCCCCGTGTCACGAAGCCCTCGATCTCATCGGGCGGCACTGGCGTGCAGCAGCGCGCGAGCTTCGCCAGCACATTCCCTGCGCCCTTGACGATGACACCGGCGTCCGAGTACTGGCTTGCCGGAGTCACCGGGGAGGTGATGGGCGTGGTGTCGTGCTCCTCGGAGTCCTCCTCCTCCGGCTCGACGAGGGCGGTGAGGTGCTCGATGACGTTCTGCGTGGAGACATGGTTGTCCCCCACACCCGCATACAGGCCGGAGATGTCCGGATAGTGCAGCTGCTCGGCGACCTCGGCAAGGACGTCCGGATTCATGACCTTCTGCAGCTGGAGATTGGACTTTCGGATAGCCTTGGTGAGATCGTCCTTGCCGCGTTCGATGGACTCCTCGCGGCGCTCCTTGGAGAACCACTGGCGGATCTTGTTGCGCGCCCGCGCACTCTTGACGAACTGCTGCCAGTCGCTGCTGGGACCTGCGCCTTCGGCCTTCGAGGTGAAGATCTCCACCCAATCGCCGTGCTGCAGCTCCGAGTTCAGCGGGACCAGCTTCCCGTTGACCCGGGCGCCGATGGTCTTGTGACCGACGTCCGTGTGGATGGCGTAGGCGAAGTCCACCGGAGTGGCGCCCGCGGGCAGGGCCATGACCTCGCCCTTCGGGGTGTAGACGAAGACCTCTTTGGCGTTGATCTCATAGCGCAGCGACTCGAGGAACTCGTCGGGGTCCTTGGTCTCCGACTGCCAGTCGACCAGGGAGCGCAGCCACCCGATGTCGGCCGTGGTCTGGCTCTGCTGGGTCGCCACGTCCGGAGTGGGGCCTCCGGGATCGCCGCCCTGTCCGGCCTCGGCCGCGGCGGATCCACCGGACTTCTGCTTGTACTTCCAGTGGGCCGCCACACCGTACTCGGCCCGTCGATGCATGTCATAGGTGCGGATCTGGATCTCCACCGGTTTGCCCTGTGGCCCGATCACCGTGGTGTGCAGCGACTGGTACATGTTGAACTTCGGCATCGCGATGTAGTCCTTGAACCGCCCCGGCAGGGGGTTCCAGCGCGCATGCAGCGCACCCAGGGCGCCGTAGCAGTCCCGGACGGAGTCCACCAGGACCCGTACGCCCATCAGGTCGTGGATGTCGTCGAAGTCCTTCCCGCGGACGATCATCTTCTGATAGATGGAGTAGTAGTGCTTCGGGCGGCCCGTGATGGTGGCGGCGATGCTGGCCTCGTTGAGGTCGTCGGCGATCGTCTCGCGCACCTCCGAGAGGAATTTCTCACGTTGCGGGGTCCGGTCCCCGACCAGACGCACGATCTCCTCATAGACCTTGGGGTAGAGCGCCGCGAAGGAGAGGTCCTCCAACTCCCACTTGATGGTGTTCATGCCGAGCCGGTGCGCCAGCGGCGAGAAGATCTCCAGGGTCTCCTTGGCCTTGCGGGCGCTGGACTCGGCCGGCACATAGCGCCACGTTCGGGCGTTGTGCAGGCGGTCGGCGAGCTTGATCATGAGCACCCGGATGTCCTTGGCCATCGCCAGGACCATCTTCCGGACCGTCTCCGCCTGGGCCGCGTCGCCGAACTTGAGCTTGTCCAGCTTGGTGACGCCGTCCACCAGCAGGGCGATCTCCTCGCCGAAGTCGGCGGTGAGCTGGTCGAGGCTGTAGTCGGTGTCCTCGACGGTGTCGTGGAGCAGCGCGGCCGCCAACGTGGAGCCGGTCAGCCCGAGCTCTGCCAGGATGGTCGCGACGGCGACGGGGTGCGTGATGTAGGGGTCGCCGCTCTTGCGCTTCTGGTCACGATGGTGGTGGTTCGCCACGTCGAAGGCGCGCTGGATCAGCGGGAGGTCCTGCTGCCCGCCATTGGCACGCATGGCGCGCAGCAGGGGCTCCAGAAGCGGCGAGGACCCGGAATCGACGACGCCGACGGCGCGGGCGCGCCGGACGGCCGGTGCGGGCGGACTGGCCGCTGTCACCGACGTCGTGGCGTCGGTCTGGCCCCGGCGGGCGCCGTCGTCGTTCACCAACTTACGAACCTGCTCTCGGAGACGACATGATCAGGAGGTGTGTCGGCAATTGTACCCCTGGACGCCCCCTGCCATCGCAGCCCGTCATCGCCGTACGTCATCACCTGCTGAGGCGTCACCGTCGGGCTCCATGCCGGTGATGACGATCTCGAAGGCCTCCTCGTCGATCTCGACCTCCTCCGGCTCGGGCTCAGGCAGCGGCGGGAACGGCGTGGGGCGACCATGCTCGTCCAGTGCCGTGCCGGAGAGGGTCACCGACAACACGCCACGTTCCTCCCGGAGCCGGAGGACTTCCTCGGTGTGCGCGACGATGTCGGCGTCGTTCCGGCGCATCCGGGCATAGAGGGGGGCCTGGACGAAGATCGTGGCGAACGTGCCGACGATGACGCCCACGAAGAGCGCCAGTGAGATGTCTCGCAACGTGCCCGCACCCAGCAGCCATGCACCGATGAAGAGGATCGAGCCGACGGGAAGGATGCCCACCACAGAGGTGTTGATGGAACGGACCAGGGTCTGGTTGACGGCCAGATTGACCCGCTCCGTGAAGGTCTGATCCTTCTGCTGCCGCAGGGGTTGGACGTTCTCCCGGATCTTGTCGAAGACCACCATGGTGTCGTAGAGCGCGTAGGACAGAATGGTGAGGAACCCGATGATCGCGCTGGGGGTCACTTCGAAGTTGGTCGCCGAGTAGATGCCGGCCGTGGTGATCACCACGAAGCCGAGGCCGAGGATGGCGGCCAACGACATCTTCCAGGTGCGGAAGTACAGGGCCATGTAGAGCGCGACGAGGATGATGAAGATCACCAGCCCCAGCATCATCTGCTCGGAGACCTGTTCGCCCCACGTGGGGCCGATGAACGTGGAGGTCACCTGGTCGGCACTGACGCCGTAGCCTTCCTGCAGGGCTTCGGCGACCTCAAGGGTCTCGTCATCGGTGAGCTCCTCGGTCTGCACCCTCACGGTGTTCGCCGCGATGTTCGTGACGGTGGCGTCCTGGCCGGAGACCGCGGCGACCGCGTCCTCGCCGACCGCGATGTCGGTCTCCTCGGTCTGGGAGATCGTGAACTGAGAGCCTCCCGTGAACTCGATGCCCAGGTTGAACCCGCCTCTGACCAACGGGATGGCGACCGAGACCAGCACCACGAGGGCGGCCAGGAGGAACCACAGGTTCGACTTCTGGATGAACGGGTAGGCCCGCTCACCCGTGTAGAGCTGGTTGCCGGCCTTGGCGAAACCTGCAGCCATCAGCGGTCCTCCTCGTCGGTCTCGGTTCGGGTGACGGTCTCAGGGTCCGTGGCATCCCCCGGCTCGCCGTCCTGCGGAGAATCCTCGGCCGTCCGGGAGGTACGGCGCGCGTGGAGGGCGCGGGCTCGCCGTCGCTCGGCGATGGTCAGCCCCGGGGCTTCGGGGTCGGCCCCCGCTGGTGGCTGGGAGGCGCCCTGCTCCGGATGGTCGACGATGGCGTCGTCCTGCCCCGGATCGACCCCGGTCCCCGGGCCCCCTTCGGTGTCGAGGGTCAGCGTGCTGGTCGCGGTGGCCTGGGAGGCACTGACCGCAGAGGTGCCCCCGGCGGATTCGTCCCCCGCGGCGTCCTGACCACGCGGCGGCGCCGCGGCCCGGTCCGGTGAGGCGGCCCCGGTCGGTTCGGCCACTGCCGGAAGCACCGACCGGCGGGCGAAACGCCCGGCGCCCCGATAGAGCATGTCCACCCCCAGCTCCTTCTCGGAGAGGCCGGAGAACCGGCGCCCAGAGGCGAAGAACCTCCGGCGGGCGATGATCTGCATCACCGGGTGGGTGAACAGGAAGACCAGGATGACGTCCAGGATCGCGGTGAGGCCCAGGGTGAAGGCGAAGCCGCGGACGTTGCCCACCGCCACCATGTAGAGGACGACGGCGGCGATGACGTTGACAGCCTTGGAGGCCAGGATCGTCCGGCGGGCACGGGCCCAGCCGTTCTCCACCGCCCCGGCCAGGGATCTGCCTTCGCGCAGCTCGTCCTTGATGCGTTCGAAGTAGACGATGAACGAGTCGGCAGTCAGCCCGATCGAGACGATCAGACCCGCGATGCCGGCCAGCGAGAGGCGATACCCGTCCGACCAGCCCAACAGCGCGATCGTCCACCAGGTGAGCACTCCGACCACTCCCAGCGAGGCGATCGTGACCAGACCCAGCGCCCGGTACTGGAACAATGCGTACCCGGCGACCAGGATCAGACCGATGATGCCGGCGAGCAGGCCGTTGCGCAGCTGATCGGCGCCGAGCGTGGCCGAGATCTGCTCCTCGGACTGGATCTCGAAGCTGACCGGCAGAGAGCCGTACCGCAGCTGCTCGGACAGGTTGCGCGCCTCATCCTCGGTGAAGTTTCCGGTGATCTGGGCTCGGCCGTCAGTGATCGGCGAGTTCATCCTCGGAGCGGAGATGACGCGGCTGTCCAGCACGATCGCGAACTGGTTGCGGACGCCCTCGAGCCCGTAGAGACGGGTGGAGGAGTCGCGGAACTCGGCGGTGCCGTCGCTGTCGAGCACGATGTCGACGGCCCAGCGTCCGGTCTGGCCTCCTGTAGGCGTCTGCTCCATCCCGAAGCCGGCGTCGTGGATATGGGTGCCCGGGACCTCCACGGGGCCGAGCAGGTACTTCATCCCGGTCTCGGGGTCACAGGTCACCAGTGGCTGATCGGAGTCGGCGGCCTCCCGCTCCTCGATGCTGACCTCACGGCTGCAGGTGAAGTTCGCGAAGTCTGCGGCGACATCCTGGGTGATCCAGTTCAGGTCGGAGGGGTCCTGCGGCTCCGCGGTGGGCTCTGGGAAGTCCTCCGGCTGAGCCTGCTCCTCATCAGTGACCTCGTCGGTCTCGGCGTCCTCTTCGTCCTCGGCAGTGGCCTCCTCCTGGGCTTCGGCCGCCTCTTCGAGCTCCTCGGCCTCCTCCTCAGGCATGCCTTCTTCGATCAGCTGGTCGATGTAGTCAGGATCCATCTCGGCCTGCAGCACCGGGCGGAACTCCATGTCGGCGGAGGCCTGGATGAGCTCGCGGGTCTCGGCATCCGGGGTGCCCGGCATGCCGACCACCACGTTCTCCGCTCCCTGAGTGGCGATCTCAGCCTCAGCCACACCGGTGCCGTCCACGCGCTGGCGGATGATCTCCACGGCCTGCTCGAGCTGCTCGCTGTCGAGCTGGTCGTCACCGTCCACATGCGGGGACAGGACCATCTGAGTGCCGCCCGAGAGGTCGAGCGCCAGCAGCGGCGCCCACTGGGCCCGGTCCTGGGAGACCCCGTAGGTCAGCAGTCCGCCCATCCCGAGGATGAGCACCAACAGTCCGATCAGGGCCGCGCGGGCGCGGGCCACCGGTGTGCTTGTCGCCATCAGGCTCTGGTCAACCTTCCGCTCGTCGGGTGCGTCGAGGGGCGCTGCGCGGTCGCGCCGTGCCGCCCCGTCAACACCACAGCCCGCTCACCGGTGCGGTGGCGGGCTGTGAAAAGGGAACTGGTCAGCGTTCCTCGGACTCCGGAGACTCAGGGGACTCCGGAGCGGGGTCCTCCGGCGACGCCGCCGGAGTCACCACATGCTGGACGGCGGGGAGCTGGAAGTCCACGCGGTCTCCGCCGGAGAACTCCAGGGTCACCCGCTGCTTCTCCTCGTCGCGGGCGACGACGGTGCCGACGACTCCGCCGGCCGTCACGACCTCCGCGCCCGGCACAGCACCGCTGATCGCGGCGGACTGTGCATCACGCATCTTCTTCCCGCGGCGGAAGGTCATCAGCATGAAGAGCGCGAGGATCGCGATCATGATCAGAAGGAAGGGATCCATCAGAGATCACCTCCTGCCGCGGCGTGAGCCTGCTGCACTGCCATGACGTGTGGTTCGTTCACCTGTGGGCCAATCTGTTCGATCGATGGGCAGCTCCGCGGAGGCGCCGAGCCTGGTCAGCTCGACCGCCGCCGTGGAGTCGTTCAACGCGACAGACTATCAGCTGTCGCCGAGGTCCCAGCGCGGATCCCCCGAAGACACGGCCTCCCCTCCGCTGTCAGCGGACTCGGGCGGCTGCAGGCCCAGATGGCGCCAGGCCCCCTCCGTGGCGATGCGGCCCCGCGGCGTACGGGCGAGCAGTCCCTCCCGCACCAGGTACGGTTCGGCGACGGTCTCGACCGTCTCCGTCTCCTCTCCGACGAGGATCGCCAGCGTGGACAGACCCACCGGACCGCCGCGGAACGTGGTGCACAGGGCATGGAGCACCGCGCGGTCCAGACGGTCCAGACCGCGCCGATCCACCTCGTAGGTGTCCAGGGCCTGACCGGCGGCCTCACGGTCCACCAGGGGCACCCCGTGCACCAGAGCCCAGTCGCGCACCCGTCGCAGCAGTCGGTTCGCGATGCGCGGGGTCCCGCGTGATCGTGTGGCGATCTCCGCGAACCCGGCGTCGTCGACCTGCATGTCCAGCATCCCGGCCGAGCGCCGGAGAACCCGCTCCAACTCGTCGGCCGAGTAGTACTCGAGATGCCCCGTGAATCCGAAGCGATCCCGCAACGGGCCCGGCAGCAGCCCCGCGCGCGTGGTGGCGCCCACCAGGGTGAACGGCGGCAGCTCCAGCGGTATCGACGTGGCGCCGGCTCCCTTGCCGACGATGATGTCGACCCGGAAGTCCTCCATGGCCATGTAGAGCATCTCTTCGGCCGGTCGCGACATCCTGTGGATCTCGTCGATGAAGAGCACCTCCCCGTCGGTGAGCGAGGACAGGATGGCCGCGAGGTCGCCGGCATGCTGGATCGCCGGGCCGGAGGTGATGCGCAGTGCGGCATTCATCTCGCCGGCGATGATCATCGCCAGCGTGGTCTTCCCGAGCCCCGGTGGGCCGGACAGCAGCACATGGTCGGCCGCCGCTCCCCGCAGCCGCGAAGACTCCAGCACGAGTGAGAGCTGCCCGCGCACCGTGGACTGACCGACGAAGTCCTGCAGGGTCTTCGGCCGCAGCGCGGCCTCGAGCGCCTTCTCCTCGGCCGCAGGCGCCGTCCCGACCAGCTCCCGGGGATCCTCCGTGCTCATCGGCCGCTCCCCCCGACAGAACCGAGCATCCGCAGGGTGTGCCGCAGGACCACCGGCACCTCGGCCTGCGCCAGCTCCGGCTCATCACGCAGCACCTGCTCGACGGCGCTTCGGGCGTCCTTCTCGGTCCAGCCGAGCGAGCTCAGCGCCTCCTGGACCTGCCCCGTGACCTCATCGGCTCGGGACGGTGCGGGGGTCGTAGGCTCGTCCGCCGGTTCGACGACGAGCTTGCCGGCGAGCTCGAGCAGGATCCGCTGAGCGGTCTTCTTCCCGATGCCGGGAACCTTCGTGAAGGCGGCGGTGTCGGAGTCGGCGATCGCCTGACGCACCGCGGCCGGACTGTGCACGCTCAGCACGGCCAGGGCCAGCCGAGGGCCGACCCCGGAGATCCCCAGCAGAGTGGTGAAGATCTCCCGCTCGCCGCCGTCGGCGAAGCCGAAGAGCAGCGGGGCGTCGTCCTGGCGCGGCACGAACGAGGTCTGCAGCCGGGTCTCCTGGCCCAGCCGCAGCTCTCCCAACGTCTGCGCGGTGGCCGTGACCTCGAGGCCGAACCCGGCCACCTCAACGATCGCATGATCGAGCCCCACGTGGAGCACCTCGCCCCGGATCGAAGAGATCATCGCTCACCCGTCCTGTCCGCTGTTCTGTCCGCCGCCGCATCGACGTTCGTACACATCTTCGAACAGACTACCGCCCCCGTCGCACGCTGCCCGGGCCGACTCGCCCGGACGCTCCGCCGCCGGCGCGCCTCTCGGCCTCCTGCCAGGCACGCTGGGCCGGTGTCATCCCCGAGGTGCCAGCGTCTGCAGCCCGCTGCAGAGCCGTCCGCGCCCCCTGGTGGGTCCGGGTCCCGGCCGCCATGTCATGGCGCGTGCCGATGCCGGACCGCCAGGCATGACAGATGGCCACCGCATAGGCGTCGGTCGCGTCGACGGGCTTCGGCAGGGCGGGGAGCCGCAGGATCCGCTGCACCATGCGAGCCACGGCGGCTTTGTCGGCGGAACCGTCGTCGGTCACCGCCGCTTTGACCTCCGAGGGTGTATGCCAGGCCACCGGGATGCCCCGTGCGGCGGCGGCGGCGATGACCACCCCCGAGGCCTGCGCCGTGCCGACCACGGTGGGAGCGTTGTTCTGGGCGAACACCCGCTCGATGGCCAGCACGTCCGGAGCATAGGTGTCCAGCAGGGCCTCGGCGGCACGCTGGATCACCAAGATGCGCTCCGCCAGATCCTGGTCCGAGCGGGTTCCGGTGACCTCCACGTGCACGGACTCGCCGGTGCGGTCCCGGTGCATCTCCACCACGGCGAAGCCGCAGCGGGTCAGCCCGGGATCGACGCCGAGGATCCGCTGGGCCACCCGTGAGGTCCCGGCCGTGCCCCTCACCGGCACCGCTGACGCCATGGCCCGGCGATCAGCTCTCGGCGTCGAGCGCGGCGAGCGTGTCCGCGCTGAGGTCCGCGTTGGTGTGGACGTTCTGGACGTCGTCGAGATCCTCGAGCGCATCATGCAGCTTGAGGAACTTCTTGGCGGCATCGAGGTCGAGGTCCACCTTCACGTCAGAGACGAACTCGACCTCGTCCGACTCCACGGCGAGTCCTGCGTCTTCGAGGGCCTTGACGACCTCCTGCAGATCCTGCGGCTCAGACTGCACCTCGAACGTCTCCTCGTGCTCGATGACCTCCTCGACGCCGGCCTCCAGGACTGCGGCGAGCACGTCATCCTCGGTGAGCCCCTCCTTCGGCACGCTGACCACGCCCTTGCGCTGGAACATGTACGCCACCGACCCGGGATCCGCCACGGTGCCGCCCGACCGGGTCACCGCCACACGCACTTCCGAGGCAGCACGGTTGCGGTTGTCCGTGAGGCACTCCACGAGCAGCGCCGAGCCCTGCGGGCCACGCACCTCGTACATGATCTCCTCATACTCCACCGCATCGCCCGTCAGACCTGCCCCGCGCTTGATCGCCCGGTCGATGTTGTCGTTGGGGACCGAGTTCTTCTTGGCCTTGGAGACGGCGAGATCCAGCGCCGGGTTGCCCGCCGGATCCGGCCCGCCGTTGCGCGCCGCGACCTCGATCTGCTTGATGTAGCGGGCATTGATCTTGGCGCGCTTGGCGTCCACAGCAGCCTTGCGGTGCTTGGTGTTGGCCCATTTGGAGTGGCCGGCCATAGTTCTCCGATCTCGTCAGTCAGGGTTCCGGATTGCACGCCACCATGACGTGCGGCACGTAATGTGGACACCAGCCTACCGTCGCCACGAGAGGAAGGCCGAAGCCTTGACGCACGCCTCCCAGGTCACCCATCCGGACACCGGCCAGGTCCGAGTCCGCTCCCGGCCCGACGGCGCCGGCTCCCCCCACGATCCGTTCGGCGACGGCTTCCTGCTGGACCACGAGCACCCGGATCTGCGTCGTGTCTCCCCCGGCGACTGGCTGCCGGCGCTGCGGGCGGGGGTGGCCGAGGAGAAGGCTGAGCTCGAGGAGATCGCCGCGCGGGGCGCTCCGGCCGACGTCGACGATCCCCTGCGGGCCGTCGGGCGGGCCGGTGGGAGGCTGCGGCGCGTTCAGCGCGCGTTCTCCTGCGTGTTCTCCGCGGACGCCGGCCCGGACCTGCAGGACGTCCAGGCACACTGGGCCCCCGAGATGGCCGCCCACCGAGACTGGGTGCAGCTGCACCCCGGACTGCACCACCGACTGCGTGAGCTTGCCCAACGCATCGACGCCGGGGCCGTCTCCCCCACCGCGGAGCAGCGTCGGATGCTGCACCGTCTGCTCGCCGAGGCTGAGGCCGCCGGTGCAGGACTCTCCGGCACCGACCAGGAACGCCTGCGGGAGCTGAACCGGCAGATCGCCGCCGAGGAGACCGCCTATCAACGCCTGCAACGGGCTGAGGCCGCCGAGTCCGCCGTCTACGTCGCCTCCGCCGATGAGCTGGTGGGGCTCGACGACGCTGTGCTCTCCTCGGCACGAGAGGCCGCGCGCGCCGCCGGCCATGACGCCGGGCACCTGCTCCGGCTCGGGATGCCGGTGCAGCAGCCGGCGCTGGCGGTGCTGCGTGATCGTCAGACCCGGCGTCGTCTTCACCTCGCCTCCTCCGAACGCGGCGGCATGCCAGGCGACGACGGGCGCACCACACGGCAGATCGGCGCGGACATCGCTGTGCTGCGGGCGCGGCGGGCACGGCTGCTGGGCCATGACCATCACCTGGACGCGGTGCTGCCGCTGCGCACCGCGTCGGACGTCTCCGCCGTCGAGGACATGCTAGGGCCGCTCATCGCCGGGGCACGGCGTCGGCTGGCCGAGGAGCTCGCGGTCGTCGAGGAGCATCTGCGCGCCGCCGGGGACGTCCACGACGAGCTGCGGCCCTGGGACCTCACCTATGGGATCGCCGCCGTAGAGCGGGCGGCCCGCGGTGCAGCCGAGGGACGCGACGACGCCCCGGGCCCGCCCGCGGACGCCTCCCTGCCTCTGGAGGAGGCGCTCGGACGGGTGTTCGCCGCCGCCCGCCGGGTCTACGGCCTGCAGGTCCACGAGCGGACGGACCTTCCGGGGTTCGTCGACGGGGCCCGCAGCTTCGAGGTCCGCGACGTCGACGGCGCCGTCCTGGGCCTGTTCCTGCTGGATCCGTTCGCTCGTCCCACCAAGGCCGGCGGCGCCTGGATGAACTCGTTCTCCGTGGCGTCCTCCTTGACCGGATCCCGTCCGGTGGTCATCAACTGCCTGAACCTGGCACGCCCAGCCGACGGCGAGGCGGCGCAGGTCACTCGTGCCGAGCAGAAGACCCTGTTCCACGAGTTCGGCCACGCGCTGCACGGGCTGCTCGCCGAGGCCGAGTTCGAGGCTCTCTCCGGCACTGCCGTGCCGCGCGATGCCGTGGAGTTCCCCTCTCAGGTCAACGAGGTCTTCGCCGACCTGTGGCGCCCGTCCCCGGCGTCAGGATCGCATCTCCACCCCGGGGCCGACCCCCACTGGGGCCGTGGAGCCTCGATGGTGGAGCATCTGGCCGCCGTCGTCCTGGACCTCGCCTGGCACACCCTCAGTCCCGAGCAGGCCGAGGAGGCGGCCAGGGATCCGGAGGGATTCGAAGACCAGGCGCTGGCCGCGTGGGGGCTGGACCATCCCCTGGTGCCGCCGCGCTACGGCACGGGCTGCTTCAAGCACATCTTCGCCGGCTCCGGGTACGCGGCCGGGTACTACTCCTATCTCTGGGCGCAGGTCCTCGCCGCCGACGCCGCCGAGTGGTTCCGCACGGTCATGGACGACGAGAGTGCGCTGCGGAAGGCCGGAGATCGATTCCGCGCCGAGCTGCTGCGCCGCGGCGATACCCGAGAGCTGGAGGAGTCGTTCCGGCACGCGATCGGGCGGGAGCCCACGCTCGCCCCCTTGCTGCGCAGCCTCGGGATGACACCGCCCGCCTGACGTTCTCGCCCCGGAGCCGGACCGACGGTGAGTCGAAGAGTCAGCGATTCTGCTGATCGGCCTGCCGTCGGACGGAGAGGATGCGCTGGACCACCGTGACGGCCGAGGCCGCCGCCAGCAGGGTCAGCACGACGAGCAGAACTGAGGAGTGCAGCCCCAGACCCGTGAAACCGGTGAACACCAGGGCCAGGACCATCCTCTCGGGACGTTCGGCGATGCCGACATCAGCGGTGTAGCCCATCGCCTCGGCTTTGGCGCGCACATATGGCACCAGGCCCCCCAGCAGCAGGCAGGCCGCGGCGGAGACACCGATCCAGGGCTGGTCGCCTCCGGTGAAGAACCAGATGAGCAGACCCAGGAAGACCGCTCCGTCCTGCACCCGGTCCAGGGTGGAGTCCAGGAACCCGCCCAGGGGCGAGGACCGGCTGGACATGCGAGCCATGAGTCCGTCGATCAGGTCCGAGAAGATGAACAGCGTGATGAACACGGTGCCCCAGAACAGCTCCCCCAGGGGGTAGAGGACCAGGGCGCCGAGGGCCACCCCGACGGTGCCGATCACGGTGACCATGTTGGGCGTGAGCCCCACACGCATGAGCAGCTTCGCGACCGGGGTGAACAGGGCGCCGAAGAGGCCTCTCGCATACCTGTTGAGCATCAGGCGTCCTGCTCCTGTCCGGCCTCACCGGACGTCCCTTCCGTCTGTGCCTGATCTGCGGCGAAGGCCCGGGCGGCCTCGTCCCAGACGTCGTGGAGCATGCGGTGGGTCTCCCCCAGCGTCTGGGCCATGTTCTTGGTCTGGGCGATGATCGGCAGGAAGTTGCCGTCGCCGCCCCACCGGGGCACCACATGCTGATGCAGGTGCGCGGCGATCCCGGCTCCACCGTCCTTGCCCTGGTTGAGCCCCAGATTGAACCCGCCGGGTGCCGCGACGGTCCGCAGCGCGACCATCGCCACCTGGGACAGTCGGGTGAACTCCTCGGACTCGGCGGCGCTGAGGTCCGTCAGGTCCGGCACATGCCGGTAGGGGCAGACCAGGAGGTGGCCGGGGTTGTAGGGGTACAGGTTGAGCAGCACGTAGCAGGTCGTGCCGCGGTGCACGATCAGGGAATCCTCGTCGGTGCGCCCCGGCGCGGTGCAGAAGGGGCAGTCGGAGGTCCCCGAGACCTGGTCCTGCCCGCGGCGCATGTACGCGATGCGGTGCGGGTTCCAGAGGCGCTGGAACGCGTCCGGCACCCCGGCCAGGGGGAAGTCGTCCTCCGCCGGGTCGGGCGTGGTGTCGGCGTCGTGTTCCTGGTCCACCACGGGCCGCTCAGGCCTCACGGTCCTCGATGGCCTTCAGGATGCGCGCCACGGCCTCGTCGACCGGCACCTGGTTGTCCTGGCTGCCGTCACGGAAGCGGAAGGACACCGCGCCCGCGTCGGCGTCCTCACCACCGGCGATGAGCACGAACGGGATCTTGTCCTTGGAGGCGGTGCGGATCTTCTTCGGGAACCGATCGGTGCCGTCCTCCAGCTCGGCGCGCACGCCGGCGGCCCTGAGCCTGTCGATGACCTCGCCGAGATAGTCGTTGAACGGCTCGGCCACAGGGATGCCACGGACCTGGACCGGCGCCAGCCACGCGGGGAAGGCTCCGGCGTAGTGCTCCAGCAGAATGGCGAAGAACCGCTCGATCGATCCGAACAGGGCCCGGTGGATCATGATGGGGCGCTGTCGGGTGCCGTCCTCCGCGGCGTACTCCAGCCCGAAGCGTTCCGGAAGGTTCGGGTCCACCTGCACCGTGGACAGCTGCCACTTCCGCCCGATCGCGTCGGTGACCTTCAGGTCGATCTTCGGGCCGTAGAAGGCCGCCTCCCCCGGAATCTCGGTCAGCTTCAGACCCGAGGTCACCGCCACATTGCGCAGCGCCTGGGTGGCGTCCTCCCAGAACTGGTCGGAGCCGACCCACTTGTCCTTCTCGTCGTCCCGCATGGACAGCTCCAGCTCGAAGTCGTCCAGGCCGAAGTCACGCAGCAGCGAGACGACGAACTCGACCACCTTGGTGACCTCGTCCTCCAGCTGATCCTGCCGGACGAAGAGATGCGCGTCGTCCTGGGTGAACCCCCGCACGCGGGTCAGGCCATGCAGGGCCCCCGAACGCTCATTGCGATAGACGGTGCCGTTCTCCGCGAACCGCAGCGGCAGGTCCCGATAGCTGCGCCCCCGCTCCTTGTAGATGAGGATGTGCATGGGGCAGTTCATGGGCTTCAGGTAGTAGTCCTGGCCCTGCTTGGTGATGGTGCCCTCGTCGTCACGCTCCTCGTCCATGTGGATGGCGGGCCACATGTCGTCCTGGTAGTTGGCGAGGTGACCTGAGGTTGCGAAGAGATCGGCCTTGGAGATGTGAGGGGTGTAGACGTAGGTGTACCCGGACTCCAGGTGCCGCGCACGGGCGTGCTGCTCCATGATCCCGCGCACCAGGCCTCCCTTGGGATGCCAGACGGAGAGGCCGGAGCCGATCTCCTCGGGGAAGCTGAACAGGTCCAGCTCACGACCGAGCCGACGGTGGTCCCGACGTTCGGCCTCGGCGAGGCGCTCCTGATAGGCCTTGAGGTCGTCCTTCGTCGGCCAGGCGGTGCCGTAGAGGCGCTGCAGCTGAGGGTTGGTCTCCTTGCCCCGCCAGTACGCGCCCGCGGCACGCATGACGGCGTACCCGTTGGCGATGAGCTTCGTGCTGGGCAGGTGAGGCCCCCGGCACAGATCCGCCCAGACCTTCTCCCCCTTGCGGTTCACGTTGTGATAGATCGTGATGACGTCGCCGCCGACCTCGACGTCGGCCCCGTCCGCGGACCCGCCTCCGTCGCCGCCGAGCAGCTCCAGCTTGTAGGGCTCCTCAGCCATCTGCCGCTTCGCCTCGGCGAGGTCGACCACTTCGCGTTCGAAGGTCTGCCCCGACTTCACGATCTTCTGCATCGCCTTCTCGATCTTCTTCAGATCCTCCGGCGTGAACGGCTCCTCGACGTCGAAGTCGAAGTAGAAGCCGTCCGTGATGTAGGGACCGATGCCCAGCTTGGCCCCGGGGAAGAGCTGCTGGACGGCCTGGGCCATGACGTGGGCGGTCGAGTGCCGCAGGACGTCGAGCCCTGCCGGCTCGCTGATGTCCACCGGCTCGACCACGGCGCCGGCCGGGATCTCCCGCGACAGGTCCCAGACCTCTCCGTCGACACGCATCACCACAGTCGTCGCCTGGTCCGCGAAGAGGGTGATCCCGGTGGTGCCCGGCGCGATGCCGGTGGCCTCGCCGTCGATCGTGATGGTGATCTTCTCGGACACTGCGTTCTCGGACACGGGGAACGGTTCTCCTCACGGATCGGCCGGCGTCGCCGGCCAGGGGCAGGACACAACAGACCCTTCGAGAGGGTCACCAGTGATTCTACGGGAATCGGCGACCGCCCACGCATTCGGCCCGGGCCTGCCGGAGCGCGCCGCCGCGCCTCGACTCCGCCCGCGCCCGCAGGCCGGTCACCGTTGGCAGCCAGGGCACCAATAGAGGGTGCGACCCTGGAGCTCTCGGGCGGCGATGGCCTCTCCGCACCGCAGGCAGGGGGTCCCGTGATGCCGGTAGACCCAGTGGCGACGTTCTGCCTCCGGATGCGAGGAGACCCGATAGTCATGCGTGGCCTCGGACGGCGGCGGATCCGGGGTCCGCACCGTGCGGATCACGCCCTCCCGGACTCCGTCCCGCAGCTGGTCGGTGAGTCGGCGCCACAGCGCGGCGGCCTGCTCCGCCGGGAGCTGTCGTGCGGGCATGTCCGGGTCGAGGCGCTCCAGGAAAAGCGACTCCGCCCGATAGATGTTCCCGACCCCTGCGATCACACTCTGGTCCATCAGCGCGGCGGCCAGCGGGGTCCGACGTCGAGCCAGGCGTCCGGCGAAGCTCTCGATCATGTCATCGAGGGTCGCCCCCTCCGGCTGACGCAGCGGATCGGGACCGAGCCGGGCGATCACCTCGCGGTGCTCCTCGGCGGTGAGGACCGCACACCTCGACGGTCCGCGGAGATCTGCCCATCCGTGAGGAGAGCGGATCCGGGCTCGGACCGCGCCCTCCGGAGCGGTGGGGACGATCCAGCCGTCGTCGTCGCGCCGAATGTCCCAGGCTTGCGCGGCGGCACGGGGTGCGCCCAGTGTGGCGGCGCCGTCGAAGGACTCGTCCCCCCGGAAGCTGAACGCCCCGTACAGGCCCAGGTGGACCTGCCAGACGTGGTGGCCGACGCGCACGAAGAGGTGCTTGCCCCAGGCCTCTGCCTGCTCCGGGGCACGTCCGTCCAGAAGGGCCGCGCCCGCGGCGAACCGGCCCTGCGGCGAGGTGACCTTCCACATCCTGCCCACGAACAGGTCGTCGATCTGCCGGGCGAGCCGGTGCAGCGTGTGTCCTTCAGGCATAGCTCGTCTCAGTCGTCGGTGCTCAGTCGACGATCTCGCCGGACTCCTCGTAGCGGGTGATCTTGCCGATCCGGCGCGCGTGACGCTCCTCGACGGTCCACTGGGCGGTCAGGAACGCCTCGACGATCTCGGTGGCTTCCGCGACGCTGTGCTGGCGGCCGCCGAGCCCCACGACGTTGGCATCGTTGTGCTCGCGGGCCAGCCGGGCCGTGTCCAGGTTCCAGGCCAGCGCGGCCCGGATGCCACGGACCTTGTTGGCGGCGATCTGCTCCCCATTGCCGGAGCCGCCCAAGACGATGCCCAGAGAGTCCATGCCCTGGCGACGGTCCTCGGCCACAGCCTCGGCGGCGCGCAGGCAGAACGCCGGGTAGTCGTCGAGCGCGTCATACTCCTGCGGACCGTGGTCGATCATCTCGTAGCCCTGGGCGCTGAGGTGCTTCACGAGGTGGGCGGAGAGCTCCATGCCGGCGTGGTCGGTGGCGATGTGGACGCGCATGTCAGGCGGTGTTCCTCTCGAGGGACGTCAGGTGGCGGGCGACTCATCGACGCCACCTGGTGCTGTGGCGCCGATGACATCCTATGAGGAAATCGCGCTCGTCCTGGAACGCGTTGCGCCGCGAGGGGAGCCTGCCCGACGGACGGTATCGTGAGAGGCACAGGCACCACAGATGGGGAGAGCATGCAGATCGACCAGCACACCTTCCGGGTGGAGGTGGCCTGGAGTGACGACGGCGGAACGACCGGGCCCCGAGACTACCGACGCGAGCACACCGTCACAGCGGTGCTGAGCGAGCGGGAGTCCTCGCGCGGGCTGGAGTCCCCGCCTCCGCTGACGGGGTCCGCGGCCCGGGCCTTCCATGGCGACGCTGAACGGTGGAACCCGGAGCAGCTTCTGCTCGCCGCCCTGGCACAGTGCCATACCCTCTCCTATCTGCACGCGGCCGCCGCGGCGGGTGTGGTGGTGACCGCGATGACCGTGCACGGCACGGCCGAGCTTCGGGTCCACGGCGACGGTTCCGGGGAGATCACCGCGGCAGTCCTCCGCGCCGAGGTGACGCTGGCCGATGAGAGCCTGCGCGCACGGGCCGATCAGCTGCATGCCGAGGCCGCCGAGCGGTGCTTCATCGCCCGGAGCGTGAACTTCCCGGTCACCCATGAACCGGTGTCCCCGTTCCGGTCCACCGGCGCCTTCGACCGCGGCACCTCCCCCAGCAGGTCCACTCCACCCGAGGCTTCCTCACCTCAGGGGTCCGCACGCGAGGGCTCGGAGGATCGGGCCCCTCGTCCCGAGTTCTCGCGCCGCCTCGGTGCTCCGATCGCCACAGTCCGTCCGGTGGGACGCGCCCCGTCGCAGGTGAGCGGCCTCCCGTCGACGGAACGGCCCACCACGGAGCCGCCCTCCGCCGACGGGGAATCGTCCTCCGACCATGCGGCGACGGCGTCCGCCCGTCCCGCCGGTGCCGACATGGGATACTTGCCCGCACCCGGAGGACTGCCGATGGGTGACCCTGCACCGGCCCCGGATCAGAAGTCCTTCTTCGAGGAGGTGGGCGGCCACGAGACCTTCCAGCGGATCGTCGACGTCTTCTACGACCAGGTGGCCGAGGACCCTGATTTCCGCGCGATGTATCCCGAGGAGGACCTCGAGCCCGCCAAGCGGCGGCTGCTGATGTTCCTCGAGCAGTACTGGGGCGGGCCCCGGACCTACCAGGCCGAACGCGGCCATCCGCGACTGAGGATGCGCCACATGCCTTTCCGCGTCGATGCCCAGGCGCGAGACACCTGGCTGCGGTACATGCGACGAGCGGTGGAGGCCGCAGACCTGTCCCCGATGCATGAACAGATCCTCTGGGACTACCTGGAGCGGGCGGCCCACTCCATGGTCAACAGCTGAATCATGCCGCGGCGTGAACCGCGCCGCCGCTCAGATCCCGGTCCGGCGGCACAAGATATGACCACCGGCTGAGCTCAGGCGCAGCCAGCGACCCAGACCGTGCACGGCGGTGCGCCCGCCGGAGCCCTCCGGGCTCAGGAAGTTCAGCGCGTGAGAACCGAACGCCGCACCGGCCGGAACCGCCTGCGCCGCTGCAGAGGCCGCCGTCCCCTCGGACGCAGCGGGGCCGTCAGCGGGATCCGCAGGTGCCGACTCGGCCTGCACATCGTCCGTGGAGGCGCCCGCGGTGGACTCAGCCGCAGTCTCAGCGAGGCTGCGGCCCCAGACCCGCTCACGGACCTGCTCCACGACCGCCGCGCCGGCCGTCTCCGGCACGGTCCGGGCGATCTCCGCGATGCCGTGCTCGGCTGCGGCACGCACGACGTCGTCCTCCAGCTCCCCCAGGGGCTGCCATCCCGTGCGCGGGGGCGTCACGGCGGCCCACGGCACGCTCAGCCGGCTCGGCGGCAGCGGCAGCACGGTCTCCGCCGGGTTCATCCGGGCGAGACGCTCGGTGATCGCGCTCAGCTCCACGGTGACGTCGGCTCGGGACGACCGGGTCAGAGCCATGGTGCGCAGCCCCAGCACCGCAGGCAGTCGACCCACCAAGGAGCTGGGCGTCATCACCGGCACCCAGGCGGCCAGCACCGTGCCCACGGCCTGGAGCCGGACGCCCTGCTCCTGGATCCGGCGGGCACGCCGGATATAGGTGTGCAGGTCCTGCAGGGCCACGGCCTCCGCGAAGTGCAGCTCCCGCGGCTCCTCAGAGGCGCGCGCGGAGGAGGGGTCGGGCGAACGGGGTCCGGGGGTGCTCGTCATGGCGGCCATTCTTCCAGCTGCCGCTTCGGGAACCGGTCCCCGTGGAGGTCTGTGACGGGGCATGTCCGCACGGGGCGCTCCCCGTCACCGACACACCGCAGCGGCTCACGGGGCCGCCCCGCAGAGCCTGCCGCTGACCACGCGCTGCGCTCGGTAGAGTGGTGTTCAGTCCCGCCCCGTACCAGCCGGTACCATCCTGTGCCGCCCTCCCCACCAGCCCGCCCCCTCCGGAGGTCCCATGTCTGAGCGTCCGTACCGCGTCCCCACCCCCGCAGAAGCCGTGGACCGTCTGGTGGGCATGCTGGACCTCGAGGATCTCGCCCCGGCCGACGGCGAGCCCGACGCAGAGGAGCGCTTCCTGGGACCGGTCTTCGACCAGGCCTTCTGGCGAGTCTTCGGGGGTCAGGTGCTCGCCCAGTCGGCGATCGCCGCGATGAGGACCGTGGATCCGGAGCGGGTCATCCATTCCGTCCACGGATACTTCCTCCGCCCCGGTGATGCCACCAAACCGATCGAGATCGGCGTCGAGCGGCTCCGCGACGGGGGCTCGTTCTCCGCCCGACGCAGCCAGGCCTATCAGGACGGGCGGCCGATCCTGTCGATGATCGCGTCCTTCCAGCGGCCGTCTCCGGGGCCGACGCATCAGCAGGACATGCCGCTGGACATCCCCGGACCGGAGGAGCTCGCCGCCCCGCATGAGCTCGTCGGGCACGTGAAGCACCCTGTCATGCAGGAGTGGGCCCACGGCAGGCCCTTCGAGATCCGTCATGTGGACCGCCCCATCTACTTGGAGGAGGACACGCTGCCCCGGGCCGCCAACGCGGTGTGGATGCGCACCCGCGGCCCGCTGCCGGACGATCCGAACGTCCACCGGGCGGCGATCCTCTATGCCTCCGACTACACGTTGTTGGAACCGGTCCTGCGACGCCACGGGCTGTACTGGGCCAAGCCGGGGATGAAGGTGGCCTCCTTGGACCACGCGATGTGGTGGCACCGGGAGGCGCGCGCTGACGAGTGGCTCCTCTACATCCAGCGCAGCCCGAGCGCCCAGAGCTCGCGCGGACTGGGTGCGGGCGCCATCTACACCCGTGACGGAGCCCTGGTGGCCACCGTGGCTCAGGAGGGCATGGTGCGTCGTCCCCACGGACTGAAGCCGCGCATCCAGGAGCGCGTCCAGCAGTCGATGGTGCGCAGTTCACGCACCCAACGTCGTCTTGAGCGGCAGTATGGCAGCACATGGGCCTCCCGCTATTTCACCCGATGAGCTGTCTCGCCCGCTTCTCCGGCGCGTCGCCTGGCATGATGCGCCGCCTCATCCGGTGAAGGCCGAGGCGGGGCTCAGACTGCGGTAGAGGCGCAGGCTCGCCGTCGCGGTCGCCGCCCAGGAGTATTCTTCGGCTCGCACGGACGCCGTCGTGCTGTACCGCTCCCAGGCGCGCCGGTGGAGGACCAGCCAGCGCATCTGTTCCGCCCATGCCGCGGGGTCCAGCGACCTGATGAGCCGGCCGCTCCGGCGGTGGGTGACCAGTTCGGAGAGCCCACCGACGTCATGAGCCAACACCGGGGTCCCACAGGCCATCGCCTCCAAGGCCACCAGCCCGAAGGACTCGCTGTAGGAGGGCATCAGCACAGCGTCGGAGTCGCGGAACAGGGATGCGAGCTCGGGGTGCGGCAGCGGGTCTGTGGTGCGCACCAGATCCGCCACTCCGTGGTGGGCGGCCAGTCGCCCGATGTCCAGGGCATCGTCGCCGCTCTGGCGACCCGCCACTGTGAGCTCCACCGGAGTGTCAGGCATCATCCTGCGGAACAGTCCCAGCGCCTCCACGGCGACCTGCGGGCCCTTATGGGGCTGCAGGCGTCCGGCGAAGGTCAGCCGCAGGGGTCGACCCTCCAGGCTGAGGCGGGGGTCCTCGCCTTCGGGCGGGTGGAAGACGCTGAGGTCGACGCCGGGGCGCACCGAGGTCACGTCTTCCGCCTCCACGCCGAAGAGCCGCACCAGGTCGTCACGTTCGCGGGCGGTGTTCGCCGTCAGGGCGTCCGCTGAGCGTGCGATGGCCGCCTCGGCCGCGTCGCGACGGTGGTCCTCCGTCGCCGCCGGATCGCACTCCTGCTTCACCGCGCCGATCGTGTGCATGGTATGGACCAGCGGCACCTGCAGTCTGCGCGCCATCAGGGTGCCGGCCAGGCCGGAGATCCAGTAATGGGAGTGCACCGTGGTCAGCTCGGTGCCGTCGACGGCGGCCAGGCTTCGCAGCGCGCGCCTGGCGAAGGACTCGACATCGTCGACGAGGCGATTCTTGCCGCCCGGTCCTCCCGCGCTCAGCTGGTGGACCCGCCTCCCGTCGTCGAGCAGGCGCACGTGGTCGTCGTCGTCACCGGTGGTGACCAGGTCGACGCAGACCCCGGCGGCCCTCAAGGCCCGGGACAGCGAGTTCACGTAGACGTTGAGTCCGCCGGCATCGCCCGCGCCGGCCTGGGCCAGCGGAGAGGTGTGCAGACTCACCATCACGATGCGGAGCGGCGAGGGCCCTCCGCAGGGGAGCGTGGTGGTGGCGGTGGCCAAGATGCTGGTCCTCCGTGGGCGGCTGATGCGGTGCAGGTGACCGGAGCTCCGGTCAGCCGTCCGACTCTGGTCACGACGGCTCTCTCCATTGTGCCTGAGCCGCGGCCTTCCGCGCGCCCTGCGTCGCGCCAGTATCGGGAGACGGACCGCTCTCGGCCATCCGGACGGCAGGCTCGGAGCGCCGCGGCCCATCCTTCAGTTCAGCGCCGGAGATAGTCCGCACATCCGGCCGCAGCGTCCTCCCCCACCTCGCGGGTGAAGACCCACAGGCCCTCATCGTCCTCGATCACAGGCTCGAAGCCGAGTCGGTCCGCCCGGGCGAAGGCCTCCTGAGGAGTCAGCGGGTCACTGCCGCCCAGCTCGTCGACACGGTCATCGATGATGAGCCACATCAGGCGATCGTCGTCCGTGGTGCCGTTGAGCCCGACCCTCGTCCGGTCCACCAGATGGGGCACCGCGGTGTCCGCTGCCTCGACACAGACGCCGTCGGGGATCCGATCCACCGCACGGAGGTGGGCCTCGGCCCGGTCCGTCATGGTCCAGTTGTCCCCGGTGAGCGTCCGCTGGAAGGGGAACACCTGGGGGAAGAGCAACGTGCCCACCAGGGTCACCGCCAGCACCGTCGACGGCAGGGCGACGGCGATCCGCCGTCCGGCGCGCGGACCGGTGCGGCCTGCGATCCGCCGGACGACGTCCAGGGCGGCGAGCAGGAACACCGGGGCGAGGATCGCGTCGTACTGGTAGACAGGGGCCCAGACGTTGAGCCTGTCGTTGAACAGGCGTGACAGGAGGATGGGGGCCCCGATGATCACATACGGGGAGGCGAAGGGCAGGAGCCAGAGCGGGAGGAAGTGGAGCAGCCACAGGCCCACCTTCAGGGGGTGGTCGAACAGGACTGCGACGGCGTGCCAGGGCTGGGTGAGCATGAACACCACCGCGGCCCCCGCCGAGGCGCCCAGAGCGGTGTACTCCCAATATCCGAACTCCCCCGCCGGAGAGAAGTGCGGGATGACGACCTCCGTGGCGAACCAGAATCCCAGTACGCCCAGGGCGGCGGTGACGGCCGCCGGGAGCCACTGACGACGGATCGCCAGCACGAGTGCGACCGCCAGCAGGGTCACGCCCAGATCCTCGCGGACCAGCAGCAGCGCGGCCGAGAGTCCGACCGCCAGCCATGGGCGGTGGCGTTCCATGGCCCAGATCACCCACGCGATGAGCGGCACACCGAACGCGATCTCGTGGAAGTCCCAGTTGACCATCGCCTGGAACGGCCAGAAGAGCAGCACCGCGGCTGCGCTGAGGATGGCCGGACCGTGGCTGAACCAGGATCTGACCACCAGGTACACCGGGACCGCGGTGGAGACCAACAGCGCCGTCATGGCGACGTTCAGCATGCGGGGGTCGCCCCAGATCCAGTACAGCGGGGCCAGGGAGGCGATGATCGGGTGGAAATGATCCCCGAGCAGGTGGAAGTCTTCGCCCTTGATCGGCACGATCGGCGCCTCGAACAGCGCATACTGACGCACCGCCTGGTCGAAGATGCCCAGGTCATAGCCCTTGGCCTCGAAGTTGCGGAACCGCAGCAGCGAATGTGCCAGGTACAGCAAAGAGGCCGCCGTCATCACGGCGGCCAGCTGCCATCTCTGTGAACGCGTCAAGCGCCCCGGGAGGGATTCGAACCCCCGACCGGCGGATTAGAAGGCCGCTGCTCTATCCCCTGAGCTACCGAGGCTGGCACTGGTCGGTCACCACGGCACGTCCACGCGCGGTCGGTGCGGCGGTTCCCCTCCAGTCCGATGGACCAGTCTACCGACTTCTCTCCTCCACAGGCGACCTGCCCCTGCGCTCGACACGCCGGGGTCTCCACAGGGCTCTTCGGTTCCCTCGCGGAGGCCGCCGCTCTCCGCGCAGACTGGCGTGACCGGGCACGACGACCCGGACACGGGTCCGTCACCGCGGACAGCCCGCCCCGCCAGCGGGGACCCCAGACGATCGGACCGCAGGGTCAGCACACCATTCCAGGAGGACACCATGACCGAGACCATCACCGTCCGAGGCTTCATCGGCAACGACATCCGACACATCACCACGGACAAGGGCCTGCCGATCTCCACTTTCCGACTGGCCTCCACTCCTCGACGCTACGACCGGGAGCGCGGCGAATGGGTGGACGGCGAGACCAACTGGTACACCGTCACCAGCTTCCGAGCCCTGGCCCAGAACGTCCACTCCACCCTGGCCAAGGGCGACCCGGTGCTCGTCACGGGGAGGTTGAAGGTGCGGCAGTGGTCCAACGACACCGGTCAGCGAGGCACCTCGGTGGAGATCGACGCCGACGGCGTGGGACACGACCTGACCTTCGGGACCAGCTCCTTCACCCGACTGGGAGGACAGCAGGCGGACTCCTCCGCCGGCTGGGGCGCTGCCAGCGGCCCGACCTCTCCGGCCGACCCGGAGCAGGACCTCCGAGCCCTGTCGGCCGCGGCGGAGGAGGCGGAGGAGGCGGAGGGCAGTCCCTCCGCATGGGACGGCCACGACTCCGAGGAGGAGCCTGTCGCCGCCCCGTTCTGAGCCGACTCCCCGAAGCATTGGGCGAACAGGCCCCCGGCCGACTAGCCTGGAGGGCATGGCAGAGTTCATTTACACCATGGTCAAGGCCCGCAAGAAAGTGGGCGACAAGGTCATCCTCGACGACGTCACGATGTCGTTCTACCCCGGCGCGAAGATCGGCGTCGTGGGCCCCAACGGGGCGGGGAAGTCGACGATCCTGAAGATCATGGCGGGCCTCGACCAGCCCTCCAACGGTGAGGCCCGACTCTCTCCGGGCTACTCGGTGGGGATCCTGATGCAGGAGCCCCCGCTGAACGAGGAGAAGACCGTGCTCGGCAACGTCCAGGAGGGCGTGGGCGAGATCTACGGGAAGCTCCAGCGGTACAACGAGATCTCCGACGAGATGGCGAATCCGGACGCCGACTTCGACTCGCTCATGGAGGAGATGGGCAAGCTCCAGGAGCAGATCGATGCGGCCAACGCCTGGGACCTGGACTCCCAGCTGGAGCAGGCCATGGACGCCCTGCGCTGCCCGCCCGGTGACGAACCGGTCACCCACCTCTCCGGTGGTGAGCGTCGTCGTGTGGCCCTGTGCAAGCTCCTGCTGTCCAAGCCGGACCTTCTGCTGCTGGACGAGCCCACCAACCACCTCGACGCCGAGTCCGTCCTGTGGCTGGAGCAGCACCTCGCCGACTACGAGGGCGCGGTGCTCGCCGTGACGCACGACCGGTACTTCCTGGACCACGTCGCCGAATGGATCTGCGAGGTCGACCGCGGTCGGCTCTACCCCTATGAGGGCAACTACTCCACGTACTTGGAGAAGAAGCGCGCCCGCATGGAGATCCAGGGCAAGAAGGACGCCAAGCTGGCCAAGCGACTCTCCGAGGAGCTCGACTGGGTCCGCTCCAACGCGAAGGGCCGTCAGACGAAGTCGAAGGCTCGTCTGGCGCGCTATGAGGAGATGGCCGCCGAGGCGGAGCGCACGAAGAAGCTCGACCTGGAGGAGATCCAGATCCCGCCCGGGCCGCGCCTGGGCACCCAGGTCATCGAAGCGGAGGGTCTGCAGAAGGCCTTCGGGGACCGCCAGCTCATCGACGGGCTGTCCTTCTCGCTGCCGCGCAACGGGATCGTCGGGGTCATCGGCCCGAACGGTGTGGGCAAGACGACGCTGTTCAAGTCTGTCGTGGGCCTCGAGGACCTCGACGGCGGTGAGCTGACCGTCGGCGAGTCCGTGAAGATCTCTTACGTGGATCAGTCTCGCGCCGGCATCGACCCGGACAAGTCGCTCTGGGAGGTCGTCTCGGACGGCCTGGACTACATCAAGGTGGGCAACGTCGAGATGCCGTCGCGCGCCTATGTCTCGGCGTTCGGATTCAAGGGGCCGGACCAGCAGAAGAAGGCCGGCGTGCTCTCGGGTGGTGAGCGCAACCGACTGAACCTGGCGCTGACCCTCAAGCAGGGCGGCAACCTGCTGCTGCTGGACGAGCCCACCAACGATCTCGACGTGGAGACGCTGGGCTCGCTGGAGAACGCCCTGCTGAACTTCCCGGGATGCGCCGTGGTGATCTCCCACGACCGCTGGTTCTTGGACCGGGTGGCGACTCACATCCTGGCATGGGAGGGCACCGAGGAGAATCCCGCCCAGTGGTACTGGTTCGAAGGGAACTTCGAGTCCTACGAGCAGAACAAGGTGGACCGTCTCGGTCCGGACGCGGCCCGCCCGCACCGGGTGACCCACCGGAAGCTGACCCGCGGCTGAGCGCCGACTCAGCTGCGGCAGAGCACGGCCCGCGGCAGAGGCCCCGGCGGCAGGATCCAGGTCCGGATCCCGCCGCCGGGGCCTCTGTCATACGGATGCCCTCCGACGTTCGGCGCCGCGCTGCAGGGGCGCTGCAGGGGCGGTGCGGAACGGCGCGCGTCGCCGCGGGGCCGCGTTCAGGCCGGCGTGGCGGCCAGCTCCTCGACGCGGGGGTACTTCACCGGGGCGGCATCGGTCATCTGCTCGAGGGTACGGATGACCTGAGCGGAGTAGCCGAACTCGTTGTCGTACCAGACGTAGAGGATCGCCTGGCGACCGTTGACGATGGTGGCCAGGCCGTCCACGATGCCGGCCGCACGGGTTCCGACGAAGTCGGTCGACACGACTTCGGCGGAGTCGATGTAGTCCACCTGCTTGTGCAGCGGCCCTTCCAGGGATTCCCGGCGCAGGAACCGGTTGAGCTCCTCCTTGGTGGTCTCCCGCTCCAGCTCCAGGTTGAGGATGGCCATGGACACGTCCGGGGTGGGCACGCGGATCGCGTTGCCGGAGAGTCTTCCGGAGAGCTCAGGAAGCGCCTTGGCGACCGCTTTGGCCGCGCCGGTCTCGGTCAGGACCATGTTGAGCGCTGCGGACCGACCGCGCCGTTCTCCCTTGTGGAAGTTGTCGATGAGGTTCTGGTCGTTGGTGTAGGAGTGGACCGTCTCGACGTGTCCATGGTCGATGCCATAGGCCTCGTGCATGAGCTTCGCCACCGGGGTGATGGCGTTGGTCGTGCAGGACGCGGCGGAGAGGATGCGGTCCTCCTCGGCGATGTCACCGTGGTTGACGCCGAAGACGATGTTCTTGATGTCCCCCTTGCCAGGAGCGGTCAGCAGGACGCGGGAGACCCCTTCGGCCTGCAGGTGCTGGCTCAGCCCCTCCTCGTCACGCCAGCGGCCGGTGTTGTCCACCACCACAGCATCCTGGATGCCATGGGCTGTGTAGTCCACAGCAGCCGGGTCGTTTGCGTAGATCACCTGGATGTAGGTGCCGTTGGCGATGATCGCCTGGTTCTCCTCGTCGAGTCGGATGGAGCCGGCAAAGGGTCCGTGCACGGAATCCCTGCGCAGCAGGGAGGCACGCTTCGCGAGGTCGTTCTCCGAGCCGCGGCGGACCACGATCGCCCGAAGCCGCAGCCCGGAGGCGGAGGACGCGCGGCTGACGAGGATGCGGGCCAGCAGGCGCCCGATGCGACCGAAGCCGTAGAGCACGACGTCTCGCGGCTCGGAGCCGCCCTCGCCGCCGCGCCCCACCACCTCGGCCAGCTCCCGGCGCAGGAACTCGGTGAGGTCGGCGGAGCCCGAGGCCTTGAAACGGGCGTTGAGCCGGGCGATGTCCACGCTGGCGGCCCCGAGGTCCAGGGTCGTCAGGGCCTCCACCAGCGGGAGAGTCTCGGAGATCGGAAGCTCAGTCTCGTCCACCTGGCGGGCGAAACGGTGGGCCTTGAGGATGTCGATGGCGGACTGGTTGACGAGCTTCCGTCCGTGGATTCCGGTCACCACGTTGTTCTCGCGGTAGAGCCGTCCGATCAGCGGGATCATGGCCTCGGCCATCGATTCCCGGTCGATCCACTGCTGGAGATGTTCGTCAGCGGGGTTCGGCACAGTCTGGTTCCTTCCGTGAAGACGTCATTGTCCTGGGCGGAGGCCTCGCGTCGGCGGTGTCGTCGCCGGGCGGGTGGTCGAAGCGTTCCTGGTTCCAGTCTAGAGCGTCGTCACGGCGACGAATGCCGCAGGGTCCGCAGCAGCGGCCGGATGTGATGCAGCACACTCCCGCCAGCCGGGATCGGCGGGCGGGACGTGGTGGGACGGGCCGGCCTGTACGCCGGATTCTGTGCCGCACCATGGTGCGGCGGCCATCATCCATCTGGGCACCGTGTCGCCACGGGCCTCGAGCGATCAACCCGGATGCTCGGGCGGGCCGCCCTGATGACGCATCCTGTTCGACCTTGCACCGGATGGGGTTTGCCGAGCCGCGGCAGTCACCTGCCGCGCTGGTGGTCTCTTACACCGCCGTTTCACCCTTGCCCGCATCGCACGCCTCAGGCGGCTCAGCGGGCGGTCTGTTCTCTGTGGCACTGGCCTGCGGGTCTCCCCGAGTGGGCGTTACCCACCATCCTGCCCTGTGGTGTCCGGACGTTCCTCGACGTCGCAGTTATCCGCCGCACACCCTGGTGCTGGCGGGGCCTTGCGGCGCCGCGATGGCCCGGCCGACCCGTCCCGGAGGTCCATCGTACGCCAGTCAGGCGGCCCGCTCGCACCGCGGCCCCGCGGAGGTGACCCACCTCTCTTCCCGGAGATCGTCCCTCCGGTCCTGGCATCGGCGGCCTTCTCGACGTCGCACTCCGCCCCGGGGCGGCCGCCCGGTGCCGGCCAGCCGGAATCCTTCAGGGCCGAGTGCTCTGCCCCGTGACCCGGAGCCGAGTCGGCGACACGACCTCGGTGACCACCAGCTGGTCACCGTGGGAGACGTCATGCTCCGCCACCGCGGAGATCTTCAGGGGCTGCCCGCGGTGCGAGACCAGGAACTCGAAGGGCGCCCCGGCCGGGGCGCCCGTCAGGGCGCGGCCCGTGCGGCCCACCACATCCTCGAGACGCTCCTGCGGGACTTCGCCACTCCTGACCACCTTCATCGTGGCGCCCGTGATGCCGAGGACGATGACGGCGCTGAGTCCGGCCACGATCAGCGCTCCCGCCAAACCGAGGTCGAGAGCTCCCCGTCCGATCCATCCGCCGTAGCCGGCGCCGGCGACTGCGGCGCAGACCGAGGTGGAGGAGATCAGCCCGTCGGCGCCGAGATCAGGCATGACGGAGTCGAGCAGCCCGTCCAGGATGAAGGTCAGCGCCGTGAGCACGGTGAAGACCAGCGCCAGGACGACGAACCCGATCATCGTCGTGGACCCTCCGTCAGTCGCGGTCGTCGACGGAGAGGTCGTCGACGGAGGAGACGTCGCCGTCGGCGGTCTGAGGGTCTGACGCCGACCCCTGAGGGCCGACGACGCCGGCATCGACCGTTTCTGAGGAGCTCGAGCCCGAGGTGAAGTCACGCAGCAGCGCCCGCACATCGATGCCGAATGCGGAACTCGCCAGCTCCACGGCCTGATTGACGTTGTCCACGCCGTTCTTGACGACCTTGTTCGCGCCGGCCGAGTCGATCACGGTCAGGGAGTCGATGTTGTTCATGGGGGCTGCGGCCTCCCGGGCGATCTCCGGCAGCGCCTCGATGATCCGATCCATGATGGCCGCCTGCCCGAAGCTGCGGTAGGCCTCGGCCTTCTCACGCAGCGCAGAGGCCTCCGCCTCTCCCTTCTCGCGGATGGCCGCAGCCTCTGCCTCACCTTCGAGCCGGATGGCGCGGGCTTCCTTCTCGCGGCGCTCCAAGTCGGCCTGGGCGGCGAGGCGGACGCGCTCGGCCTGAGCCTGCGCCTCGGCGACTTCGGCGACGCGCCGGGCCTCGGCCTCCTGCTCTGCCCGGTAGCGGTCGGCGTCGGCCTGCTTGTGGACCTCGGCCACGAGCTCCTGCTCACGGAGCTCGGCCCGGCGCTCCGCCGTCTCACGCTGCTGGTCCACCACCGCGCGCTGAGCCTCCGCCTCGGCGCGCGGGCCGGCCGCAGCCGCCTTGGCCTTGGCCTGGTCGGTCTCCTCGCGAATGGTGGCGTCCCGCAGATCGAGCTCACGCTGTGATTCGAGGATCTCCTGCTCGGCGGCGATGCGGGCACGTTCCGACTCCCGCCGCGCGTTCTCCTCGGCGATGTCCGCGTCGCGCTTGACCTTGGCGGCCTCCGGACGGCCGAGGTCGACCAGGTAGTCGTTGTCGTCCCGGATTCCTTGGATCTGGAAGGCATCCAGCAGCAGGCCCTGATTGGTCAGCGTGGACTCGGACTCGTCCAAGGCGCGGGAGGCGAAGGCCTCACGCTCCCGATTGACCTGCTCCACCGTCATCGTGCCGAGGATGGAGCGCAGCGACGCCTCCAGGACGTCCTTGGTGAAACGCTCGATCTCCTGCTGCTGCCCCAGGAACCGCTGGGCGGCGGCGCGGATCGAGTCCTCCTTGCCGTCGACCTTCACCAGTGCCACGGCCTCCACATGGAGGTTGATGCCGTTCTGGGTGATCGCCGACGTCTCCAGGAGCACCTTCCGGGACTCCAGGGAGATGGAATCGGCCTTCTGGACGAAGGGCAGGACGAAGACCCCACCGCCCTGGACGATCTTCTGACTGGCGGGAAGTTCGGAGTCCGGGCTCCGCTTGGACCCTGAACCGGAGACGATGATCGCCTCATTGGGCTTCGCGACGCGATAGCGGGCGACGACCGCCGCCGCCGCGATCACGACGACGAGAATCAGGCCGATGATGGGGACGAGCAGACTCGCCCCGAGGAATGTCTCGAGCATCAGGTCAGTACCTCTCCAGCTGGAAGTCCGTCAGACGTGCCTCGGTGGAGGACGGGAGGCCGCGCGCACCGTCCGCCACCGCGGCGACCAGCCGTCTCCGCAGGTCAGAATCACCCAGACCCCTCACGCCTGTGTCCAGCGAGCGTATCAGTGAGCTCCAGCACACTGAAGCGCTGTGACGGCGCCGTCAGACGTACCTTTTATTGCGAACGCTTCGCATTTACCGTAGGGTCGTCGCCTGTGTTTCCCTTCACCGCTGTGCTCGGCCAGGACGAGCTGAAGAACTGTCTGATGCTGTGCGCCGTCGACCCGGAGATCTCCGGCGTGCTGGCTCTCGGCGACCGCGGCACCGCCAAGACCACCACCATCCGAGCGCTGGGTCACCTGCTCTCCGCCCATGGAGTCGAGATGCCCGTGGCGGAACTCCCCCTGGGGGCCGCTGAGGATCGGGTCGTGGGCAGTCTGGACGTGGACAGGGCCCTTCGCGGAGAGATGGTCTTCTCCCCCGGGATCCTGGCCCAGGCGCACGGCGGCATCCTCTACATCGACGAGGTCAATCTGCTCGATGACTTCCTGGTGGACCTGCTCCTCGACGTCTCCGCGTCAGGGGTGAACCGCGTGGAGCGGGACGGTCTCAGCCACGTCCATCCCGCGCGATTCGTGCTGGTGGGCAGCGGAAATCCCGAAGAGGGCGAGCTGCGCCCCCAGCTGCAGGACAGATTCGGCCTCGCCACCGAGGTCCGCACCATCCGCGACCTGCGTCTGCGTCGAGAGATCGTCCAGCGTCGGCTGGAGCACGACGCCGACCCGGCGAGGTTCGCCGCGCTGCACCAGGACCGCGAGGCCCGGCTCGCCGAACGCATCCTCCGTGCGCGGGAAAGGCTCAGGCACGTCGAGGTCCCGGAGCGCGTGCTCGACCGTGTCGTCGACGTCTGCGTGGAGTCCGGCGCCGTGGGCCATCGCGCCGACCTCGTCCTGGCTAGGACCGCACGGGCGCTGGCAGCGATGGCCGGCCGTGACGCGGCGACGGAGACGGACGTCGCGCAGGCCGCCGCCCCCGCGCTGCAGCACCGTACGCCGGCCCGACCGGGTGAGAGCGCCACCGTCCAGGCGGCCCGGGTCAAGCTCACCGCGGCCCGCGTGCTGGGACTGCGCGCGGCATGAGCTCCCGCCGCCGCCGGCTCGCCGAGGACCTGGCCGACACCAGGTCGAACGCGCCTGACGGTCCCTGGGAGCCGGTGATGGAGGCCTGGACGGCTGGGGCTGAATGTGGCCTGCTGTGCGCCGGCGACCCGGTGCTGGCCCAGACCGCCTTTCGGCGGCTGCAGGATCACGCCGACGTCGTAGTGGGCCACCCGGACCGGTGGGAGTCCGACCAGCTGGCCATGATCGACCGCTCCAGGGTCCTGGCGCTGGCGGAGACGATGGGCGAGGTCCCGGCTCCGCTGCTGCGACGGTGCACGGCGATTCTGCGGTTCGACCCGCCGGGGACGCGCTCTGCCCGGACGTCCCCGGACCAGCCCGAGCTGACGGGGACCGCGCTCGAGGGCGAGGACCTCCTCACCGCCGTCGTGATGATGCTCGACCGAGCCGGGTGCCAGGACCATGGCCTCGACGTGGCCGCCTCCCGGTTGGCCATCTCGCTGAGCGCCAGGATCGGGAGCGGACGTGCGGCGGACCTCGTGGCGCGCACCGTCGCGGCTCCTCGCGCCGCCTGCACCTCCGCGACGGAGGATCCGGGAATTCCGCCCCTCCAGGAACCGACCGGAGCTGACGATCCCTCTGACACAGAGCCACCATCTGGCCCGGACTCCCCCTCAGTCTCCGCACTGTCCGGTCCCGCCCCGGACGATCCGAGCGATGGGCCAGATGCCGACGACGGGCCCGCTCAGGACGGACCGACCCCAGAGGACCGGACGGACACCGGCTCTCCCCCCGATGCGCCGACGCCCGAGACGACAGCCGGGGAGTCCTCGGATGCGCGGGAGGTCGGCTCGGAGGACGAACCTCAGGCTGGGGACCACGCCCCGGCCTGTGACGACGGCCCCCTCGAGGGGATCGACGGCGCACAGCACGACGCCAGGGCGGAGAGCACCACAGCAGAGGGGCCCACCGCCCGGGAGACCACTGCCCAAGAAGGCGGCCCGCCCGGAGGTGCTGCGAGCCTGGACGACCCCGGCGCGCTCGAGCTCGCCCTGCCTGACGCGCCCGAGGGGCAGCTCGACGGCCCCACCGGGATCCACGCCACGCTGCGAGCACCGCTCAGCCAGCGCAGAGCCCTGGCCCGTCGGCACCTGGACGGCCGCGACGGTTCCCGGAGCCGGTCCCAGCACCGGGGGGCCGCCTTCCGGGAGGTGGCCGTCGAGCGTGCCGGCGGCATCATCGCGGCTGCGCCCACTCTCCGCCGGGCCGCCCGCCGTCGGGGTCTCGGCCGCCGGAGCGAAGGGGACATGCCAGGCCGCCGGCCGCTGGAGTCGAGCTCCAGGCAGGATCCTGCCGAATCCCAGGCTCAGTCGCCCACCGCTTCCGCCGCCGACGTCGTGGTCCGACGTGAGGATCTGCGCGGAGTGCTGCGTCGACGCCGCGGAGGGACACACAGCGTGATCGTCATCGACGGCTCTTCCTCCCTGCGCAGCTCCGGCCTCTCGCAGGCCTCACGCACGCTGTCCGATCTGGTGAGCAGCACCGCGTCACGGCGCGGGACGGTTTCGGTGGTCCTGGCGGCCGGATCCGTGCCACGGCTGCTCGTGGGACCCACCACCAGTGCCGCCCGAGCCCGACTGTCCCTGGACCGGGTCCCCGCCGGAGGCGGCACTCCCCTGGTGCCGGCGCTGGACCTCGCCGCCGAGCTCCTCGAGGCCGAGGAGCCCCAGCATCGGCGGGTGCTGCTGGTGACCGACGGTCTGCCGACCGTCGGCCGCGGCGGGAGGCACCTGCCTCCCCGGACAGCCCAGGAGGAGCTGCGGCTCCGCATCGGTGAGCTGGTCGTCGACGGCACGGACGTGGCCGTCATCCCGGTGGGGGCGAGGTCGACCAGCACACGTCAGGCGATGGACTCCCTGCGACGCGCCGGTGCGCGGGTGCTCTGAGGTCAGGCCAGAGCCCAGCACGGCGCTATGGGCCGGTCCGCGTCACCGAGCAGACCGCTGGTAGCCTGCTCCGGTGCTGATCTTTCTCCCTCCCTCCGAAGGCAAGACCGCTCCGGACCCTGACGGTACGGCGCGGCTGGACCTGGACTCGCTGATCCTGCCGGAGCTCGCCGAGCAGCGGCGCACCGCCGTGGACGCCCTCATCCGGGTGAGCCGACAGTCCGACGCGCAGGAGATCCTCAAGGTCGGTGCGAAGGTCATGGGCGAGGTGGAGCGCAACCAGCAGCTCTGGGAGGCACCCGCCGCACCGGCCCATGACGTCTACACGGGGGTGCTCTTCGAGGCGCTCGGAGCGCCTGATCTGTCGGCCACTGCGCTGGGGCGCGCGGCGGAGAAGGTGCTGGTCTTCTCGGGCCTCTTCGGAGCCACGTCGTTCACGGACCGGATCCCGGCCTACCGGCTGTCCATGGGTGTGGACCTCTCCCCCGCCGCCGGAGACGGACCGGGCCGACTCGGCGGGTACTGGCGAGGTGCCCTGGCGGAACCGCTGCGTGAACGGGTCGGCGACCAGCTGGTGCTGGACTGTCGCTCCTCCGGCTATGCGGCGGCCTACCGTCCGCACCCGGAGCAGACTCTGGTGGTCAACAGCTTCACCGAGCGTGAGGGCACGCGGAAGGTCGTGACCCATTTCGCCAAGCACGCCCGAGGAGAGCTCACCGGCATGGTGCTGCGCGCCGAGCAGATGCCCGAGACCGTGGATCAGGTGGCCGAGCTGGCGGCCGAACGCTGGGACGTCGAGGTCCGCCCGGCGGCTGGTCGCACGCCCCACCAGCTGGACCTCATCGCCGCAGGCTGAGCCTGCGCGCGGCCCGAGCCTCCGGCGCTCGGGTCCGGCCCTCGGAAGCGGGGCAGAGGATACGCCCCTGAGGATCCCGCCCTGCTCAGGCGCCGGGCCGCACGCGGCTCCTCGCCGGATCCCAGTCCTGGCCGGCGGCGGCGGCGTCCATGGCCTCATTGCTCAGCGCGTCGGCGTCGCCGTTCTGGGCACGCGGGATCCAGGTGAAGGTCACGTTCATCAGCGGCAGGATCTGGGAGGCCTCCTGGGCCAGCCGCTTCATGTCGGCGTGCTTGATCTTCCATCGACCGCTCATCTGCTCGACCACGAGCTTGGAGTCCATACGCACCTCGACGGCGGCCTCGGGGTCGATCTCCCGCACCAGCTTCAGGCCGTCGATCAGTCCGGTGTACTCAGCCACGTTGTTGGACGCCTTCCCGATGGGCGTGGCCTTGGTGGCGAGGATGCGGCCGGCCTCGTCGCGGACGAGGGCCCCTGCACCGGCGATGCCCGGGTTGCCGCGGCTGCCGCCGTCGGCCTCGATGATCAGAGTGGTCACGTCTCTCCTGTCAGGTCCTGCAGCGGGTCGATGGCGTCGCCGGGCGCATCCTCACCGAGAGGAGGACGCTCTCCGCCGGTTCACCGGCCAGGAGTGATGACGAAGTCCCAGGGGTCGGTGTTGATGCCGCTGACGGCGACCTCCACATCGTAGCCGCGATCCGCCAGGGCACGGTCCAAGGCCTGGGCCGCGGCGGGCAGCCACAGCCATTCGCTGGCGAAGTGGGAGACGTCGATCAGGTAAGGGCGTCCGTCGCGCACCGCCTCCCGCGCCTCGGATGCCGGATGGTGTCGAAGGTCACCGGTGATGTACACATCGGCGTCTGCCTCACGGGCGGCACGCAGCAGACCGTCGCCGGCGCCGCCGCACAGTGCCACACGCCGGATGAAGGCATCCCGATCCCCGGCCACCCGCACCCCTCCGGCGACGGCAGGCAGGATCGAGAAGACCGTGGCGGCGAAGTCGCCCAGCGTAGTGCCCTGGGGAAGGGAGCCGATCCTGCCCAGCCCTTCCTCCGCGAGCCCGTCTTCGGCAGCCTGCAAGGGCTCCGCATCCTCGAGGCCGAGGATCTCCGCCAGCACGTCGTTGACCCCTCCGACCGCCGAGTCGCCGTTGGTGTGGGCGGTCAGCAGGGCACATCCGGACTCGATGAGCCGGTGCACGATCTCGCCTTTGAACGACCCCGCCTCGACGCTCTGCACCGGCCGCAGCAGCAGCGGATGATGGGTGATCAGCAGGTCCGCCTCGGCCGAGCACGCCTCCTCCACCACCGTGCGCACGGGATCGACGGCGAAATGGATCAGCTCCACGGGCCGATCCCGCCGGCCCGTCACGAGCCCGACGGCGTCCCAACTCTCCGCCAGCGAGGACGGCCACAGCTCCTCGATGATCTCGAGCACGTCCTGCAGCAGCGGCACACGGCGGCCTGCGACCACAGGAGGCGCGGGGGCGACACCGGACGGAGCCGGTGAGGAGTGGGTTCCAGGGCCGGAATGGTCTGCCATGCCACCAGTTCTACCCTCTCCGCGGGGATATCACCAGGGACGCACCGGGCGATGAAAGCGGTCGGCGCCGCGCCCCGGAATGACCGAAGGGCTCGGGGAGTTGTCTCAGGCATGAGCCCAGCCAGCAGGACGAACACCCCGGGGGCCGGCGAGCGGCCCCCAGGCCAGCACGATGCCCGCCCGCACGATGCCAGCCCGCACGGTCCACGCAGGTCCCGCACGGTGGTGCTGGCGGCCGGCTGCTTCTGGTGCTTGGACTCCCTGGCCCGTCGCCTCGCCGGCGTCACCGCCGTGCGCAGCGTCTACACCGGGGGCACCGGACCGGCCGAGTACATCGCCGTCTGCAACGGGACGACCGGTCATGCCGAGGCCGTCGAGATCACCTATGAGCCCGACACCCTGCCCACGGAGGTCCTCCTGGACGTCTTCTTCAGCTGCCACGACCCGACCTCCCTCAACCGCCAGGGGTACGACGTCGGCACGCAGTACCGGTCGGCGATGTTCTACGCCGACCGCACCGAGCGCGAAGAGTTCGCAGAGGCCGTGGCCCGCGTCCAGGCAGCCTACGACCGTCCGATCGTCACCACGCTGGAGCCCCTGGGGAGGGTCTTCGAGGCCGAGCCGGAGCACCAGGGCTTCCATCTGCGCCGCCCCGACGTGGGCTACTGCCGCGTGATCATCGACCCCAAGGTCTCGGCGCTGCGCCAGCGTTACGCCCCGTGGCTCCGTGACGGAGCCCTCGTCTGATCAGCAGATAGAGTCAGGATCGGGGCTGTCGTCGTCCCGCCGACGGCGTGCCGCCCTCCTGCGCGTCCGATCCCACCACCCTCACGGAAGAGGTTTCACCACCATGGCCAAGATCCTGGACAACATCACCCAGGCCGTCGGCGGCACTCCGCTGGTGCGGCTCAATCGGCTCGACGCCGACCTGCCCGGCAATGTGGCGGTCAAGCTGGAGTTCTACTCGCCGGCGCATTCCGTCAAGGATCGCATCGGCACGGCCATCGTCGACGCCGCGGAGGCCGCCGGCGTCCTGAAGCCGGGTGGGACGATCGTGGAGGGCACCTCCGGCAACACCGGGATCGCCCTGGCCATGGTCGGCGCGGCGCGGGGCTACCGGGTGGTGCTCACGATGCCGGAGACCATGTCGACTGAGCGCCGGGTCATGCTGCGGGCCTTCGGCGCCGAGATCGTGCTGACCCCCGGCGCCGACGGGATGCGCGGCGCCGTGGAGAAGGCGAAAGCCATCGTCGAGGAGACCGAGAACTCCATCTGGGCCCGTCAGTTCGCCAATGAGGCCAACCCGCAGGTCCACTACAGCACCACCGGTCAGGAGATCTGGGAGGACACCGACGGCGCCGTCGACGTCCTCGTCTCCGGCATCGGCACCGGCGGGACCATCACCGGCGCGGGACGCCGGCTCCGCGAGCACAAGCCGGGCCTCCACATCGTCGCCGTCGAGCCTGAGGACTCCCCGATCCTCTCCGGCGGGACCCCAGGGCCGCATAAGATCCAGGGCATCGGTCCGAACTTCGTCCCTGACATCCTCGACCGCGAGATCTACGACGAGGTCATCACCGCCAACCTCGACAAGGCCCTGGAGACTGCGCGCCAGCTGGGCACGCAGGAGGGGATCCTCGGGGGCATCTCCACCGGGGCCAACGTGGCCGCCGCCCTGGACGTGGCGGCTCGCGAGGAGTTCCGGGACAAGCTCATCGTCACCGTCGCCTGTGACTTCGGCGAACGTTACATCTCCACGCTCCTCTACGAGGACATCCGCGGCTGACCCATCGGCCGACGTCTGACCTGAGCCTGTCCCGCCTGAGCCCGCCCTGACCTGGGACTGCTCCACGTTCCGCGGCCAGGCCGACTGGCCGCGGACGGCACCGCGCCGATACCCTGCTGTGACCCGCCGTCGACGTCGAAAGGCACCGAACCACCTTGGGAATCATCAAGCGTCTGCGTGAGGACATCCGTTCCGCGCGCGAGCACGATCCGGCCGCCCGCAGCGACGTGGAGGTGGCCTTGGTCTACTCCGGTCTGCATGCCATCTGGTCCCACCGGGTAGCCCACCGGATGTGGCAGCACCGGCCCCTGAAGACCCCCGCCCGGGCTCTCTCCCAGGTGACCCGCAGCCTGACCGGAATCGAGATCCACCCCGGGGCCCAGATCGGTCGTCGGTTCTTCATCGACCACGGCATGGGCGTGGTGATCGGCGAGACGACCGAGATCGGCGATGACTGCATGCTCTATCAGGGCGTCACCCTCGGCGGCCGCTCGCTCGAGGCGGTGAAACGGCACCCGACCCTGCAGGACGGCGTGGTCGTCGGCGCCGGCGCCAAGGTGCTCGGGCCCGTGGAGATCGGCAGCGGCTCCGCCATAGGAGCCAACGCCGTGGTCGTGAAGTCGGCGCCGAAGAACTCCATCCTCACCGGCATCCCGGCGAAGGACCGGAAGCGCCGTGACGAGGAGCGGCAGCCCGCCGTCGACCCCGCGGAGTATGCGCTCGACCCGGCACTGTTCATCTGAGTCGCGGCGCTGCTCTTCTGAGGCGCTGACCACCTCCTGACCACCTCAGGAGCCGACACGACGGAGGCGGCGGCCCCGGTCCTCACCAGGTTCCGCCGCCTCCGTGCCGTCTGCAGGGTGGCCTCACACGTCGTCGATCGGGATCACACCGCCCCAGTCCGTGAAGTAGTACTCGACCGGCGCGTGGGGGATCTCGTCCCAGGTCTGCGGGTCCAGGTCGACGGTGTCGCCGGTGGCCAGGCCTGCGAGCCAGGACTCCACACCCAGGATGTTCTGCTGGATGAAACGGCCCCGTCCCCGTAGTCCGAGGTCGCCGTCGCGAGTGTTGCCGGAGGTCTCGAAGAAGATCGCCGCGTTCGCGTGTCCGGCAGAGTTCAGCCCCTGCCAGTCCAGTCCCAGCATCATGGCGGAGACCACGCCCCCGCGGATGTCGATCACCTGACCGCCGCCGACGTCGTACCGATCGGTGGAGATGTGGCCGCGGTGGCGCGTGTCCAGCCAGACCTGGGAGGCCATCTGACGGGTGAGCACATCGAACTCGCCGTCACGGATGTCCGGCAGCGTGGGGCCGCCCGGTGCCAAAGAGATGCCCAGCGAGAAGGTGATCGGTTCTCCCGTCTCCGGATCGCGCTTGCGCCCCTGATGGTGGATGTCCAGCGCGTAGCTGGGCCGGACCATGGTCCAGTACTCGTACCAGGCCCGGGATTCGCGCGCCAGGAAGCCCTCCAGCGTCCAGTCGCGGTTCAGATCCACCGTGAGCTCTCTGCCGTCGTCGTCGGTGCGCGGAGCGTCCGCCTCCGTGTCCCACAGCGTGGTGGTCCGGGTGTTCATCTCCGAACCGTCAGGGTTGTACATCGGGATGATGTGCAGCGTGAACTCGTCCCGCAGCAGCTCAGCAGTCTGCTGGCCGCTGCTGCCCAGCTCCTTGAGCACGGCCAGGGTGGCCTCGACGCCGTAGGGCTCGTCCCCGTGGATCCGGCCCTGGATCCAGACGTGCCGGTCCCCCTGCCCCACCTGGGCGACGTAGAGGTCACGACCCTGCTCCGAGTGGGTCTCTGCGGTCCCCACCTCGGCGAGCGTGGTGACGGTGACCCGCCCCCGGGAGGTGTGTTCGATCTTCCGCAGCTCGCGGATCATGTCGTCGTAGCTGCGGATCGCCTGTGTCGGTGTCTCCGCCTGTGAGGAGTCCCCGGGATATGCTGCGGCGGCCTGCAGGCCGATCGGCAGCAGAGCGAGGGCACCGAGGCTTGCCAAGGCCGCCCGGCGCGAGACCCGGGAGTCGCCGAGACGGGCGGACGGGGTGGATCCTGGCGTCTGACCTGGGTCAGTTGGATGCGCGAACGATGAAGTGTGAGTCATATCACGTCATCCTAGAGCATCGTTCCGCCTGCCCGGGGCCCTGCACTGCGGCTCCGGCGTCGCCGAAAAGTGCATCCCACGCCGGAGGCCCGGTCTGCGACGCCCGCCATCATGGGCGCGCCGCAGACCGGGCCTCCGTCACGTCTGACTCTGTGGGACCAGCCTCGGGCAGAAGACCTGCGACGTCGTCGGCAGGGACTGCACCGTCGGGGTCGCCGCCTGGGCCGACTCAGGCCTCGATCTCGCTCCGATCGCCGGACCAGAGGGTGTGGAAGGTCCCGTCCTTGTCCACACGCTCATAGGTGTGCGCGCCGAAGTAGTCGCGCAGCCCCTGCGTCAGAGCGGCCGGGAGACGATCGCGGCGCAGGCTGTCGTAGTAGGCCAGCGAGGAGGCGAAGACCGGAGCGGGCACGCCGTGCTGCGCGGCGGCGGCGACCACACGACGCCAGGCCGGAAGGCACTCGTTGATGGCCTCGGTGAACTCCTCGGCCAGCAGGAGGTTCTTGGGGCGATCCTCGGCGTCGGCGTCGTAGGCCTTCATGATGGTGTCCAGCAGGTCGGCCCGGATGATGCAGCCGGCGCGCCAGAGGGAGGCGATGGACTTCAGGTCAAGGTCCCATCCGTACTCCTGACCGGCGGCGACCAGCATGTCCAGACCCTGGGCATAGGCCACCAGCTTGGAGGCGTAGAGGGCCTTGCGCACGTCCTCGACGAAGTCGGAGCCGAACTCTGCCGCCGGGGCATTCTCATCGATGCCCGAGCTGAAGGCCGCGTTGGTCTCGGCCCGCAGATCACGCTGCGAGGAGATGGAGCGGGCGAACACCGACTCCGCGATCGCGGTCACCGGGGACCCGACCTCCAGCCCGGAGATGGCCGTCCAGCGGCCGGTGCCCTTCTGGCCCGCAGAGTCCACGACGACGTCGACCAGCGGACGGCCGGTCAGTTCGTCCTCCTGCTCCAGGACCTCGGAGGTGATCTCGATCAGATACGACGCCAGGTCCGTCGTGTTCCATTCCCGGAACACCTTGGCCTGTGCGGTGGGCTCGAGGCCTGCGAGGCTGCGCATCAGGTCGTAGGCCTCGCCGATGACCTGCATGTCGGCGTACTCGATGCCGTTGTGCACCATCTTCACGTAGTGGCCCGCGCCGTCGGTGCCGACCCAGGCGCAGCAGGGCTCATCGTGGTACTGGGCGGCGATCTTCTCCAGCATCGGGCCGAGCGTCTCATAGGACTCCTGGGATCCGCCGGGCATGATCGAGGGGCCGTTGAGCGCACCCTCCTCACCGCCGGAGACACCGACGCCGACGAAGTGCAGTCCCTTGGCCCGCAGCGCCTCCTCACGGCGACGCGTGTCCGGGTAGTGGGAGTTGCCGGCGTCGATGATGATGTCGCCCTCGTCCAGAAGAGGCACCAGATCCTCGATGACCGCGTCGACCGGAGCTCCGGCCTTGACCATGATGAGCACCCGCCGCGGGCGCTCCAGCGACTCGACGAGCTCGGCGAGGGTCTCGGTGCGGACGAAGCTGCCCTCGTCCCCGTGAGCCTCAAGCAGGGCATCGGTGCGGGCCACCGACCGGTTGTGCAGGGACACGGTGTAGCCGTTGCGGGCCAGGTTCCGTGCCAGGTTGGCCCCCATCACGGCCAGTCCGGTCACGCCGATATCGGCACTCATGCAGTCTCCTTATCGAGGTCTGGTGATCGATCGAGTGCATCCTAATCCCGTGACGTTTCCGGGATGGCGCAGTCTCCTCATGCCGCCTCCACCCTGTGGTGAGGCCGCGGAAGGTGCTCAGATGACACGATGCTCGCCGTCGACGGTCGACGACGACCGAGGAGGCGAGCGTGTCCACTCTATCGCCTCAAGCCCCCGAATGTGATGACCATTGCGTCCGGCGGCTGCGCAGGAGGTCTCGGGGAGACCGCCCGTGGGGTCCTGACGGGCCCTCAGTCGCCCACGGCGTCGCGGCCGCGGCGGACGATCAACGGATCGGGCTCCCCGACCACCTCGTGGTCCTTGCCCTCGTACTCGAACTGGCTGAGGAAGTAGCGCATGGCGTTGAGCCGTGCCCGCTTCTTGTCGTTGGACTTGATGGTGATCCAGGGCGCGTGGTCCGTGTCCGTCCGGCGGAACATCTCCTCCTTGGCGTCGGTGTAGGCCTCCCACCGGTCCAGCGACTCCAGGTCCATCGGGGAGAGCTTCCACTGCCGCACGGGGTCGATCTGACGGATCGCGAACCGGGTGCGCTGCTCCTTCTGGGTCACGGAGAACCAGAACTTCGTCAGGTGGATCCCTGCGTCGACGAGCATCTGCTCGAACTGCGGCGCCTGCCGCATGAAGACCTCGTACTCGTCGTCGGAGCAGAATCCCATGACCCGTTCGACTCCGGCTCGGTTGTACCAGGAGCGGTCGAACAGGACCATCTCGCCGGCAGTGGGCAGATGGTCGACGTAGCGCTGGAAGTACCACTGTCCGCGCTCCCGGTCGGACGGCTTGTTCAGGGCCACCACCCGCGCGGTCCGGGGGTTGAGGTGCTCGGTGAAGCGCTTGATGGTGCCGCCCTTGCCGGCGGCGTCCCGTCCTTCGAAGACCAGCACGTGCTTGAGCCCGTAGTCCTCGGCCCAGTACTGGAACTTCAGCAGCTCCACCTGCAGGTGGTACTTCTCCAGCTCATAGATGTCGCGCTCGAGCCGCTGCTCGTAGGGGTAGTTCTCCTGCCAGGTCTCGACCGCGTTGCCCTGCGGGTCGATGAGGTCGGGATCCGGAGTGTGACCGTCCTGGACGGTGTAGCCGCCTTCACGGAGCCGGTCGATGAACTCGCGCAGGTTCTCCCGGGGGGCCTGGTTCAGATCTCCCACGATGTCCTGCACCTGGTCTCTGATCATGCTGACGCTCCCCTCCTCTGATCCGACGGCATCCAGCCAACCAGACGCCGATGAACGCCCCGTTAACTGCCCGCGGGTGTGGCCGGATGCGGCGACGGATCCTGGGACCGGGGCTCGGCGGACGGCCGATGGTGAGGATCGAGTCTACGCCTCTCGACTGCACAACACATCCGGTGCCGCGCCGACGGCACGGCTCACGGACCGGCTTCGGGTGGTGCTGCCGCTGGTGCCGCCAGTGGTGCTGCCGAATGGGCAGGCGCTCTGAGCGGCACACCCCTCAGAGCGCCTGCTCCCCCATCTGCCCCGAGCGGGCCAGCGCCGTGAGACGCGACACGGCGCGGTGGTACTTCTTCATGTATCCCCCGGACATCATCTCCTCGGTGAAGAGCTGGTCGAAGGGCACGCCCGAGGCGATGATCTTCACATCCTGGTCGTAGAGGCGGTCCGCCAGCACCACGAAGCGCAGCGCCAGCGACTGAGCGTCGATGGTGGTGACGTCCTTGAGCACCAGGACCTCCACTCCGCTGATGAGCTGGCGGTAGCGGCTCGGATGGACCTGGGTGAGATGCGCGGTCAGCGCGTCGAAGTCGTCGACGACGATCTCCGCCTCGCGGTGATGTGCGTGGGCGAACTCCTCGAGCTGCTCGGTCGCGAGCGGGGGCGGGGCCTCCGGCAGGCCTCGATGCCGGAAGTCCTCCCCGTCGACGCGCACCACGGAGAACTGATCGGCCAGGACCTGGATCTCCCGTTGGAAGTCGGACGCGGCGAAGCGCCCCTCCCCGAGCGAGCCCGGCAGCGTGTTCGAGGTCGCGGCGAGCTTGACGCCGGCATCGGTCAGCTCGCGCATCAGTCGGGACATCAGCACCGTGTCTCCGGGGTCGTCGAGCTCGAACTCGTCGATGCAGACCAAGCTGTAGTCGGAGAGCACGTCCACCGTGCGGCGGAAGGACAGGGCACCGACGAGATTGGTGTATTCCACGAAGGTTCCGAAGGCGCGCTGTCCCGGTGAGGCGTGGTAGAGAGATGCGAGCAGATGCGTCTTGCCGACCCCGAAGCCGCCGTCGAGATAGATCCCCCCGGCGCGCTTCGTGGCGGCCGCCCGCGAGGATCTGCCGCTGAAGAGCCGAGACAGCAGGCCCCCGGAGCCCCGCGAGGACCCGACCGTTCCGGCGAATTCCCGCAGCGCCTCCACCGCCTCGGCCTGGGAGGGGTGTCCGGGGTCCGGGATGTAGGAGTCGAAGGAGACTTCGGAGAATCGGAAGGAGGGCTGCAGCCCCTCCAGGAGCTCCCCGACGCCGACCTGAGGGCTCCGGCGGCTCAGCGGTGTGGCATCAGGTGTGGCATCAGTCGGCATGAGGGCCATGCTACCCACTGGCGTGCTCCCCCGGCGCATGACGGTTCATGACGTGCGATGGGAACAGGACCGGTGCCTCGATACGCTGAACACAGGTGAAGCGACGATCGTCAGCGACCCGAGAGAGAGGCTCTGCAGATGAGCGAGAAGGACTTCAGCCAGTACGCCCACCCCGAGAAGCTCGTGTCCACGGACTGGGTGGCCGAGCACAAGGACGACGACGGCATCGTCCTCGTCGAGTCGAACGAGGACGTCCTGCTCTACGAGACGGGGCACATCCCCGGTGCCGTCAAGATCGACTGGCACACCGAGCTCAACGACCCGATCACCCGGGACTTCCTCGACGGCGAGCATTTCGCGGAGTTCGCGGCGTCGAAGGGCATCAGCCGGGACACCACCGTGGTGTTCTACGGCGACAAGTCGAACTGGTGGGCCGCCTACGCCCTCTGGGTGTTCACCCTGTTCGGGCACGAGGACGTCCGACTGATGGACGGGGGCCGACAGAAGTGGATCGCTGAAGGTCGTGACGTCACCACCGAGCGGACCGAACCGACCCGTGCCGACTATCCGGTGATCAGCCGTGACGACTCCACGTTCCGCGCGTTCCGTGAGGATGTCTTCGAGCACTTCGGCAAGCCCCTGGTCGACGTGCGCTCCCCGCTCGAGTACTCGGGTGAGCGCACCCACATGGAGGGCTACGAGGAGGAGGGCTCCCTGCGCGGTGGCCACATCCCCTCGGCCGCCTCCGTCCCGTGGGCCCGAGCCGCCGAGGAGGACGGCACCTTCAAGCCCCGCGAGGAGCTGGAGCGCATCTACCGTGAGGAGGCCGGCATCGGGGAGGCGGACGAGGTCATCGCCTACTGCCGGATCGGCGAGCGGTCCTCGCACACCTGGTTCGTCCTCCAGCACCTGCTCGGGCACCGCCACGTCCGCAACTACGACGGCTCCTGGACGGAGTGGGGCAACTCGGTCCGTCTGCCCATCGCCGTCGGCGAGGAGCCGGGCGAGGCGCCCACAGGCCGCTGAGCCGTTGAGCGGGCGGGGCGCCGGACGACGCATCCCGCCCCGCTCTCCTATCCTGGAGACATGATGACCACCACCACCGCCGGCCTTCCCGAACCGCTGGCTGAGATCGTCGAGGAGTTCCAGGCGGTCCCGGACCAGCAGAAGCTGGAGCTGCTCCTGGAGCTCTCCCGCGAGCTGCCGGACGTGCCGGAGCAGTATCAGGACCGTGCCGACACCATGGAGCAGGTGGTGGAGTGCCAGACCCCGCTGTTCCTGGCCTTCGAGTTCGACGACGAGGCCCGCACCGCGGAGATCATCTTCGCCGCCCCGCCCGAGGCCCCGACGACCCGCGGCTTCGCCTCGATCCTGCATCAGGGACTCAGCGGGCTCAGCTACGACGAGATCCTGGCAACCCCGGACGACGTCCCGACCCGGCTGGGCCTGGCGAAGGCCATCACACCGCTGCGCCTGCGTGGCATGTCAGCCATGCTCGGCCGCATCAAGCGCAATGTCACCGAGCACGTCGCGTCGTTGAGCTGAGGTGGGCCGGGGCGTCACCGGTGAACAGCTCGGCGACCCACTGCTCCACGCTGCTCTCCCAGCGCTGGGGGTCGTGGTTCCACTCCTTGACATGCCGCGCCTGGGTGAAGGGCACGAAGCTGACCTTCTCATTCCGCTCGGCAAGGTTCCGCGACGGAGCGTAGGGGACGACGTCGTCGTCGCTGCTGTGCAGGATCAGAGTCCGCACATGCAGCTGCTCGGCGCGGTCGATCCAGTTCATCGCCTTGAGATCCACCGGTGCGGCCAGTCCGGTGACCCGTCGGCCCGCGGGATGGGAGATGAACCAGCGGCCGAGCCGCCCCACCGCCTCCGGGATCCTGTTGGCCCGTGCCTGGTAGGCGAGCACGTCGATCCAGTCGACCACCGGACCGGTGAGCACCAGGCCACGGATGGCCGGGGCCAGCCGGGAGCGGTCCGCAGTCTGCAGCGCCACCGCGCCGCCCATGGACCACCCGAAGAGCAGGACGTCCTCGGCGCCCTGGTCCAGGGCGTGCTGCACGGCGGCGTCGACGTCCTCCCACTCGGTGATGCCCAGGCCATACCGCCCGTCAGGAGCGTCAGGCGCCTCGCCGTCGTTCCGGTAGGAGATGAGCAGCGAATCGATGCCGAGGCGGTCGGCGACCCCCAGGGCGCGGATGCCTTCGGTGCGGCGTCCGCCCCGTCCATGGACCATGATCGCCCACACGTTGCGGTCTCCCAGCGGACCGGTGCGCGTCCGCGGGGGCACGTGCCAGGCCGGTGCGGGCCCGCCGGGCAGGTCGATCAGCACGTCCTCGAAAGGATGACCGGCATCCGCCGGGGTCGGGTCGGGCACCGAGGTCCACCAGCCGCGCGAGACCTTGCGGAGGTCTCCGTGATAGACCTTCTCCACCCGCCGGGCGATCGTGCCGTCCCGCGGACTGAAGGAGGTGATCTCTCCGATGCGTGCGCTGGCACGGCCGCCATGGAAGTTCAGGCCGTAGGTCCCCGGCACCACGGTCTCGGGCGTGGCAGGCAGGATGACTTCGTCGCCGTCGGCTCCGCGCACCACCGCCAGGACCTCCAGGTCCTCCACGTGCTCCTTGACGGGAGTGACCACCATGCGGGCGAAATAGCCGGCCAGCCCGGAGGCGGCCCCCGCCAGGGCCATGCCTGCGGCCAGCCCCGTGCCGGCCCCGAGCGCCGAGGCCCGCACCCAGGGCGTCTTGGGCTCGGGGTTCGCGGGAGCAGCGGCCAGCGACTCACGGAGCCGCCGCAGCGGCGCCGTCAGACGCGCACTCGGGCTCCGTCGGGCAGGTGAGGCACCATCTGGCTGGTGGCCTCCGAGACCACTCGGACGACGGTCGGCGATGCGGGGTGACATGTCTGGGAGGCCTCCACAAGGTCGGTTCCGGATGGCTGGAGGGCCACGATGCCCAGGTCACAGCTTACGCGCGACGTCCTGCGGCGGCATCCAGGGAAGCGGCGGAGCCCGGTGCGCGTTGCACCGTCTGAGGAGCGCGACGCTCTTTGCCGCCGTGCCCTGCTCGTCCGGGTGGGCGATGCGGGCCACTGTGGGCCTCAGACCGCGTGCCGCCGTCGATGCGATGATCGTGATGCGGCGGACGTGGTGCGACGAACGTGATGCGACGAACGTGATGGGATGGAGCCATGAGCACTGACCAGACTGACCCCGATGCCCGCCCGCCAGGAACCGCGCCTGACTTCGCCTCTCTGTCCGACGCCCAATGGCGCGACCGTCTGACCCCCGAGGAGTACTACGTGCTCCGCCAGGGCGGCACCGAGCGGCCCTTCACCGGGGACCATGGGGCTACCACCCAGGCCGGGGTGTATCTCTGCCGCGCCTGCGGCGCGGAGCTGTTCACCTCCCAGACCAAGTTCGACTCCCGCTGCGGCTGGCCCAGCTTCTACGAGCCCGCGACGGGAGCGAACGTCCGGCACCTGCGCGACACGTCGCTGGGGATGGAACGTGTGGAGGTCCGGTGCGGCTCTTGCGACTCCCACCTGGGACACGTGTTCTCCGGCGAGGGCTTCGACACTCCCACCGACCAGCGATACTGCATCAACTCCGTCTCGATGCGCTTCGAGGAGGCCGACGAGTGACCAGCACTGATGAGATCATGCCCGGTCTCCAGACCCTCGACGGACCCGTCGGCCCCGATGCCCCGGCGACTCCCGACCCGACCTTCGCCTCCGACAACACCGCGGGAGTCTCGCCGGAGGTGCTGGAGGCCATCGCCCGGGCCAACGGCGGCGCCGCGGTGCCCTACGGCGACGACCCCGTCACCGCCCGCCTGGAGCAGGTCGTCAGGGACCAGTTCGGTCCGTCCGCAGAGATCTTCCCGGTGTTCAACGGCACCGGTGCCAACGTCGTCTCGCTGCAGGCCCTCCTCCCGCGCTGGGGCGCGGCGATCTGCGCGCGCCAGGCTCACGTGAACACTGACGAAGGTGCCGCACCGGAGCGGCTCGGCGCACTGAAGCTGCTGGCCCGTCCCACACCGGAGGGGAAGCTGACGCCCGCCGACGTCGAGGCTGAGCTCGGAGCCCAGGGCTTCGTCCACGCCGCGCAGCCCCTGGCGGTCACCCTGACCCAGTCCACCGAGCTGGGGAGCCTCTATTCGCCCGCCGAGATCGCGGCGGTGGCGGACCGCGCCCACGCGGCGGGACTCGGGGTCCATATGGACGGCGCCCGCCTCGCCAACGCCGCCGCCGCCCTCGGCGTCTCCCTGCGCGAGGTGACCATCGACGTCGGCGTCGACGTGCTGAGCCTGGGCGGGACCAAGAACGGTGCGCTGGCCGCGGAGGCCGTCGTCGTGCTGGACCCGACCAGAGTCCGCGGCACCGACTACATCCGCAAGTACTCGATGCAGCTGGCCAGCAAGCAGCGCTTCGTCTCCGCCCAGCTGCTGGAGCTCTTCGGCACCGACCTGTGGCGCAGCAACGCCGAGCACGCCAATGCGCAGGCCCGTCTGCTCGGCGAACGCCTCGCGACGCTCGAGGGCATCGACCTCCCCGCGCCGGCGCAGGTGAACGCCGTCTTTCCCAAGATGCCGGCGACGGTGGTGGAGGAGCTGCAGTCCCGGTATCTCTTCCATGTGTGGGACACCGCGCCGGACGGCGACCCCGTCGTCCGTCTGATGTGCTCCTTCCAGACCACCGAGGCGCAGATCGATGAGTTCGTGGACCATGCGCGGGCCGCGCTCACGGCGCGCCTGCCCGATGCTCGCTGATCCTGTTCATAGGCTGGACGCGTGACAGCACTCGGCCCAGCCGGATCTGCCGCAGGACGTGGTCCCGGCCCGCAGATCTCCACCCCCGGCATCGACGACCTCCCGGAGTCGTTCCGTTCCGCCCTGGGAGAGCTGCGGCGTGCCCGTCCCCGCACCGAGGCGCAGGTGGACGAGATCCCTGCCCCGGTCAAGCTGGCCCCGTACGCGGTGGCGCTGCGCGCCGAGGTCCTGGACCCCGGCGCGCGGACCCCGCTCCACGGACCGGCTCGGCTCCGCCCAGCACCCGAGGATGCTGAGCTGCTCGCCACCGGCCGCTTCATCCTGCTCCACGACCCGCAGGGCCAGGAGACCTGGGGCGGGACGTTCCGTGTGGTGATCTACATCCGCGCCGAGCTGGACGCGGACATGGGCAACGACCCCCTGCTCGCCGAAGTCGCCTGGACCTGGCTGAGCGACTCGCTGGATCAGTGCGGTGTCGAGCACAGCCACGCCGGCGGCACCGCCACACGCATCCTGTCCGAATCCTTCGGCAGCCTCGAAGATCGTCAGGCGAGCAACACCGTCGAACTCCGGGCCTCCTGGACGCCCAGCGGGCCTCGGCTGGGCCGACACCTGGAGGCCTGGGCGGATATGGTCTGCAGCTTCGCCGGTCTGCCTCCCCTGCCCGACGGCGTGGTGGCCCTGCCGCATGTCAGGAGGATCTGACCACTCTATGGAGGACCAGGACGAGCACCTTCCCCCTCTGCTCACCGAGCCCGCCGACGGCGTACCGTTCGTCATCGACACCGCACGTGGACTGCAGCGGTGCGCCGAGGCGCTGGCTGCCGGCCACGGCCCCGTGGCGGTCGACGCAGAGCGTGCCTCGGGTTTCCGCTACGGCCAGAGAGCGTTCCTCGTGCAGCTCAAGCGCGAGGGATCCGGGCTCTGGCTCATCGACCCGGAGCCCTTCGACACACTCGTCCCGCTGCAGCGGGCATTGGGCGGTGCCGAGTGGATCCTGCACGCCGCCTCCCAGGACCTGCCCTGCCTGGCCGAGCTGGGCATGCACCCCCATGCGCTCTTCGACACCGAGCTGGCCGCCCGGTTGGCCGGCCTGCCGCGTGTGGGGCTCGGCGCCGTGGTGGAATCCCTGCTGGGGGTCCGGCTGGCGAAGGAGCACTCGGCGGCCGACTGGTCTCGCCGCCCGCTGCCGCAGGACTGGCTCCGCTACGCCGCACTGGACGTCGAGCTGCTGATCGAACTGCGGGAGAAACTCAGCTCCCTGCTGGAGGAGCAGGGCAAGTCCGACTGGGCTGCCCAGGAGTTCGAGCATGCCCGCACCCATCGGCCCCCGACGGTGCCGCGCCATGATCGCTGGCGCCGCACCTCGGGGATCAACCGGCTCAAGAGTCGACGCGGGCTCGCGGTGCTGCGCGAGCTCTGGCGCGCTCGAGAGCACCTGGCGGAGCAGAAGGACGTCTCTCCGGGGCACATCCTGCCCGACTCGGCCCTGGTGGCCGCAGCCCTGGAATCTCCCACCACCGTCCCCCAGCTGCTCGCGGTACCGGGTTTCCACGGGCGGGCGGCCAAGCGGGAGGCTCCGCGGTGGCTGCGCGCCGTGAGGGCCGGCGCCACGTCCCAAGACCTTCCGGATCTGCAGCGCCGCACCGGTGGCCCGCCCCCTCCACGCTCGTGGAAGGAGCGCCACCCGTTGGCATTCCGCCGATACCGCACCGCCAGGGAACGTCTGACGTTCCTCGCCGAACGCCTGGAGATCATGCCGGAGACTCTGCTGACCCCGGCTGTCCTGAAGCAGCTGTGCTGGGATCCCCCGGCCCAGATCGACCTGGACTCGATCGCGGCGGCCCTCACCGCGCTGGGCGCCCGGCCCTGGCAGGTCGACCAGACGGCCGCGGTGGTCACCGTGGCGCTGCTGGACCCCGATCCTCTCAGCGACCTCTGATCACCCTCGGCAGCCTCCACCTGTTGCCCGCGCCTTACTCCACAGCAGGCGAGCCATGCCTGCACACGCTGCGGCGTCGTCGGCACGGGGCCGCGCTGGCCTCTGGAGCTACTCGCCGGTAGCATGTGATGCGGAACGCATTCTTCCCTGACGACGACGCTGTGGAGGCACCCATGAACGCGCAGTCCGCACACTCCCACTCCCCCGCCGGCACCATCACCGCCGCGCAGACCGACTTCTCCGGCTATGCCGAGCTCGCCGAGGCCTTCGCGGACGAGGTCCGCACGCACAGCCGGGTCGAGGACGTCACCCTGCCCGGCGGCGGCACGCTGGCGCTGATCCGACTGGACAACGACGACGCCCGGCGGCCGACCACGCTCGGACCCAACTCCCTGATCGAGTTCGGCGAGGCCGTGGCCTCGCAGCTGCCACGTGCAGAATCCGCAGAGATCGCCGGGCTGGCGCTGATCGGCAAGCCAGGCTACCTGGTGGCCGGGGCGGACCTGGGCGCGGTCAATACGATCGAGTCCACCGAGCTGGCACGCCAGATGGCGGAGCTGGGCCACCAGGCCTACAACCTGCTCGAAGACTTCCCCGTACCGACCTTCGCCTTCATCAACGGCACCGCCCTCGGCGGCGGGCTGGAGATCGCGCTGGCCGCTCAGTGGCGCACCGTCTCCACCGACGCCAAGGCCCTGTCCCTGCCCGAGGCATTCCTGGGGCTCATCCCCGGCTGGGGCGGGGTGTATCGACTGCCGCGCCTGATCGGTCCGGAGGCCGCCGCCCAGGTCATCTTCTCGAACGCCCTGGCGAACAATCGCACGCTCAAGGGTGCGGCGGCCTATGAGCTGGGCATCGCCGACGCCCTCTTCGCCGCCGACGCATTCGAGCAGGCGTCCGTGGAGTTCGCCGCGCGGATCATCGCCAGAGATGACGACACCCTCGCCGGCGTCCGGTCCCATCGGGATCGGGACACCAGCGACGCCGCCTGGCAGCGGGGCATCGAGGCCGCCCGCCGTGCCGTGGCGGCCAAGACCGGCGACTCTGCTCCTGCGCCGCAGAAGGCTCTGGAGGTGTTCATCGCCGGCAAGGACCGCGATCGCGACCAAGACCGTGTCGCCGAGTGCGATGCCCTAGCCGAGCTGATGGTCACCGATGAGTTCGCCAACACCGTCTACGCGTTCCTGGAGCTGATCCAGAAGCGGGCCAAGCGCCCCGCCGGCGTGCCGGAGGTCCCACCGCGTCAGATCAGCAAGGTGGGGATCGTGGGCGCCGGCCTGATGGCCTCCCAGCTGGCGATGGTCTTCGCCCAGCACCTGCAGGTCCCGGTGGTCATGACCGACATCGACGAGACCCGGGTGGCCAAGGGCTTGGACTTCATCTCCTCCCAGGTGGAGAAGCTGCAGGGCAAGGGGAAGATCAGCGCCGAGCAGGCAGCCGGCCTGAGGGGCCTGGTGACCGGATCCACCGACAAGTCGGTCTACGCGGACGCGGACTTCGTCATCGAGGCGGTCTTCGAGGAGATCGGTGTCAAGAAGCAGGTCTTCGCCGAGCTCGAGGAGATCGTGCCGGCCGGGACGATCCTGGCCACCAACACGTCCTCGCTGTCGGTCACGGAGATGGCCGCCGACCTGAGGCACCCCGAGAGGGTCATCGGGTTCCACTTCTTCAACCCAGTGGCGGTGATGCCGCTGATCGAGATCGCCCGCACCCCGGAGACCACGGACGAACCGATCGCGACCGCCTTCGCGCTGGCCGCGGCACTGCGCAAGACGCCGGTCCTGACCTCCGACTCGGCGGCCTTCGTGGTCAACCGTGTCCTGCTGCGCCTGATGGCCGAGGTGCAGAAGGCCTTCGACGAGGGCACCGACGCTGCTACCGCGGACCAGGCCCTGCGGCCCATCGGACTGCCGATGACGCCTTTCACCCTGCTGGCGATGGTCGGCATCCCGGTGGCTCAGCACGTCACCGAGTCCCTCCACGCGGCGTTCGGCGAGAGGTTCCACGTCTCGGCCAACCTGCAGCGCCTCATCGAGGCCGGCGTCACGGAGATCTGGAGCACCGACGAGGACGGCCGCGCCTTCATCAAGGAGCAGACCCTGGCGCTGATGGAGTTCGGCGAGACGCCGCGCAGCGGTGAGCAGCTGCTCACCGACGTCCAGGACGCCTTGGCCGAAGAGATCGGTCTGATGCTCTCCGAGGGCGTGGTGAGCTCCCCGAAGGACATCGACCTGTGCATGATCCTCGGCGCCGGCTGGCCCATGCACCGCGGCGGCATCACCCCCTACCTGGACCAGGTGGGGGCCAGCGAGCGGGTCAACGGGCGCACGTTCCACTGACGGGATCCCCGACGGCCCGGCGGATGCAGGACGGACCTTCGGCGCCCGATAGACTCGGGCGCATGAATGAGCTGTGCTGCGCCCGCCGGGCCTTCCTCCGCACCACCGCCGCCGGTGCTGCGGGAGTCGCGGGGCTCTCGTTGGCCGCCTGCGGCAACACCTCCGACGACGGTGCCGAACCCGGAGCGGAGGCCACACATGCCGGCGAGTCCTGGGAGACCGTGCTGGCCGCCGAGGAGCTCCCGGTGGGCACCTCGGTCGCGGCCAGTGCAGGCGAGCATGAGCTGCTTCTGCACCGTGCCGGTGAGGACGAGGTCCACGCCTTCACGTCAGTGTGCACCCACCAGGGCTGCACCGTGGAGCCCGAGGACGAGCAGTTCAGCTGTCCCTGCCACGGATCGGTGTTCGCCGTGGACTCCGGGGAGCCCACCTCCGGACCGGCGGACCGTCCTCTGACCCGCTTCGAGGCGGAGATCAGCGACGGAGAGGTCCGCGTGCTCGTGTGAGCGGTCGCCCCGCCCGCCCCGCGACGGGTGAGGCCCGCTCTGCCTGTGGGCTCAGCCCACGCGGATGCGGACCTTCGAGGCAGGGACGTCGGTGGCGCGCAGGGCGCCGCGCACGGCCTCCCCGGCCTTCCGGCGGTGCACCGTGCGGGCCCTCATGACCAGCGCCGCGCCGTCGTCGTGCTCTTCGATCTCCGGGTCGCTCAGGGCGCCGAGCCCCCGCCAGGCGAGCCCCGTGAGCACTGCCGTGTGGACGGTCTCGGCGTTCCGCCGCTCCGACGCCGAGGGCTCCGAGGCCTTCAGCGGCACAGCGACGACCAGTTCGACGGTCTGCAGCTGCCCGATCTCCCGGTAACCGTCCGCCTCGCATTGGGCTGCGAAACCCTCCAGCAGAGCCTCCGCCTCGTCTGCCTGCGCCTTCTCCGCCGCGAGCTTCCCATTGGCGCCCACCGCGCCGTAGTGCACCACAAACTCTCCGGCCGCCTCGTCGTACCAAGCCTCCCGGTACTCCCAGGCGGCTTCCGAGTTCTGACGGAACAGACTGATCATGAGGTCTCCAGACGGTCGGGCCGCAGGGCAGGGCCCCGGCGGTCATGAGGTCGCCGGTCCGGTGAGGACCGACAGGGTGAACGGGTCGACGCTCAGGCGTCGCGGCTCTGGGGGAAGCTCGGGATCTCGCCGGTGGGCAGATCCTCCCCGGGCAGCGGACGTGCGAAGGGCACCTTCGTGCCCAACACCTGGGCCACGGTGTCCTGAGCCACCTGGGTGGAGGTCACACCCACGCGGTCCAGAACCTCTGCCCGCGAGCCGTGGGAGAGGAACTCCACGGGAAGTCCCACCTCGTTGAGTGCCGTGTCCACACCGGCCTCACGCATGGTCTGCCGGATCCGGGACCCGACTCCCCCGGCTTTCACACCGTCCTCCACGCAGACGACGATCCGGTGCCGCGCCGCCAGAGAGACGACGGATTCCGGGACCGGGAGCACCCAGCGGGGGTCCACGACGGTGGAGGTGATGCCCTGATCGGCCAGCCGACGCGCCACGTCGAGGGACAGCTCCCCCATCGTGCCGACGGAGACGATGAGCACGTCATTGCTGTAGGCTCCGTCTTCGTTGCGCTGACCATGGAGGACCTCCACTCCGTCCTCGAGCCTCTCCAGCCCATCGATCTCACCGTTGACGGACCCTTTGGAGAAGCGGACCACCGTGGGAGCGTCGTCCACGGCCACCGCCTCGCGCAGCTCCTCCCGCAGCCGGGTGGAGTCCCGCGGCGCGGCGATCCGCATGCCGGGCACGATCTGCAGCAGGGACAGATCCCACACGCCGTGATGGCTGGGTCCGTCCGGACCGGTCACGCCGGCCCGATCCAGCACCAGCGTCACCCCGGCGCGGTGCAGCGCGACATCCATGAGCAGCTGGTCGAATGCCCGATTGAGGAACGTCGCATAGAGCGCCACCACTGGGTGCAGCCCGCCATAGGCCAGCCCGGCGGCAGAGGCGACGGCATGCTGCTCGGCGATGCCGACGTCGAAGACGCGATCCGGGTGCTTCTCCGCGAAGCTGCGCAGGCCTACGGGGATCATCATCGCCCCGGTCAGCGCCACCACGTCCGGTCGCTCATCAGCGATGGCCGTGATCTCCTCTTCGAACACGGAGGTCCAGGAGCGCGCCGAACCCCGGGACACCGGCTCGCCGGTCTCGGGGTCGATCACGCCGACCGCGTGGAACTGGTCGTTCTCATCCGCGCGGGCCGGGGCGTAGCCGCGACCCTTCTCCGTGAGCGCGTGGACGATCACCGGACCGCCGTAGTTCTTGGCGTCCTGCAGCGCCTCCTCCATGGAGCGCTGATCATGCCCGTCCACCGGTCCGATGTACTTCATGCCCAGGTCCTCGAAGAGCCCCTGCGGCGCCCAGAAGTCCTTCGCGCCCTTCTTCGCGGCATGCAGGCTTCGGTAGACCATCTTGCTGACCGGTCCGCCGTGCTGAAGGCGCTGCTTGGTGCCGTCCATCGCCTTCTCATACACACGGTGCGTGCGCAGCTTGTCCAGGAATCCCCTCCGCAGGCGATCCAGCTGATCGGCCAGCCCTCCCACCGTGGGGGCATACGAGCGGCCGTTGTCGTTGACGACGATCACCACACGACGGTCCTTGTCCGCGGCGATGTTGTTCAGCGCTTCCCAGGCCATCCCACCGGTCAGGGCGCCGTCGCCGATGACTGCGACCACGAAACGGTCGTCCTCGCCGCTGAGCACGCGTGCCTTGGAGATGCCGTCGGCCCATGACAACGAGGAGGAGGCGTGGGAGGACTCGACGATGTCATGGATGGACTCGGCGCGCTCCGGGTAGCCGGCCAGGCCGCCCTGCTTGCGCAGGGTGGAGAAGTCCTGACGGCCCGTGACCAGCTTGTGGATGTAGGACTGGTGCCCGGTGTCGAAGATCACTGAGTCGCGCGGCGAGTCGAAGACCCGGTGGATCGCCAGGGTGAGTTCCACCACGCCGAGGTTGGGGCCCAGGTGTCCCCCGGTGCGGGACACGTTGTCGATGAGGAACTGGCGGATCTCCGCGGCCAGCCGCTCCAGCTGCTCGTCCGTCAGCCGGGACAGGTCCTGGGGAGACCGGATGGTCTCCAGAATGGTCTTCACTGGCGCGATCCCTCCCATGCGATCAGGCTCTCTGCGATTCTACCGCCCGGTCGGCATCAGGATGCACCCGAGCACGACGACGGCGGGCGGTCCGGAGTCTCCTCCGTCCCGCCCGCCGTCGACTCAGCGGGTGGCCCATCGTCTGTGCTCCCGAAGGACGGTGCGCCGACGACGGTCAGCCGCTCACTTCACCAGCTGGCGCAGCACGTACTGCAGGATGCCGCCGTTGCGGTAGTAGTCCGCCTCGCCGGGGGTGTCGATGCGCACGACCGCGTCGAAGGTGGTCTCCGAGCCGTCCGCTGCCGCGGCGGTGACCTGCACCGTCTTCGGGATGGTGCCCTCGTTCAGCGCGGTGATTCCGGAGATCGAGAAGGTCTCGAAACCGGTCAGACCCAGCGTGTCGGCCGTCTCGCCCTCCGGGAACTGCAGCGGGAGCACACCCATGCCGATGAGGTTCGAGCGGTGGATCCGCTCGAAGGACTCGGTGATGACCGCGCGGACGCCCAGCAGCTTGGTGCCCTTGGCGGCCCAGTCCCGGGACGAGCCCGACCCGTACTCCTTGCCGCCCAGGACCACCAGCGGTGTGCCGGCCTCCTTGTAGTTCTCTGCGGCGTCGTACACGTAGGCCTGCGGGGCGCCCTCCTGGGTGAAGTCCCGGGTGAAGCCGCCCTCGACTCCGTCGAGCAGCTGGTTCTTGATCCGGATGTTGGCGAAGGTGCCGCGGATCATGACTTCGTGGTTGCCTCGGCGGGAGCCGTAGGAGTTGAAGTCCTTACGCTCCACGCCGTTCTCCAGCAGGTAGCGGCCCGCCGGGGTGTCGGACTTGAAGGAGCCGGCCGGCGAGATGTGGTCGGTGGTGACCGAGTCGCCCAGCTTCAGCAGCACCCGTGCACCGGAGATGTCCTCCACCGGGGAGGCCTCCAGCGACATGCCGTCGAAGTACGGCGCCTTGCGCACGTAGGTCGACGACTCGTCCCAGGCAAAGGTGGAGCCCTCCGGAGTGTTCAGCTCCTGCCACCGGTGGTCCCCGTCGAAGACCGTGTCGTACTTCGAGGTGAACATCTCGGTGTCGATCGACTCGTCGATGATCTTCTGGACCTCGATCGGGTCCGGCCAGATGTCGCGCAGGTAGACGTCGTCGCCCGACGCATCCTGGCCCAGCGGCTCGTTCTCGAAGTCGAAGTCCATGGTCCCGGCCAGGGCGTAGGCCACCACCAGCGGCGGGGAGGCCAGGTAGTTCATCTTCACGTCCGGGTTGATGCGACCCTCGAAGTTGCGGTTGCCCGACAGCACTGAGGTGACCGCGAGGTCCTCCTCCTGGACCGTCTTGGAGATCTCCTCCTCGAGCGGACCGGAGTTTCCGATGCAGGTGGTGCAGCCGTAGCCGACCACATAGAAGCCGACCTTCTCCAGGTGCTCGATCAGCCCTGACTTCTCGTAGTAGTCGGTCACGACCTTCGAGCCCGGTGCGATGGAGGTCTTGACCCAGGGCTTCTGCGACAGGCCCTTCTCCACCGCGTTGCGCGCCAGCACACCGGCGGCGAGCATCACGTTCGGGTTGGAGGTGTTGGTGCAGGAAGTGATGGAGGCGATCGAGACCGCACCGTGGTCCAGCGTGAACTCACGGCCGTCGGGCATCGAGACCGACACCGGCTTCGAGGGCCGGCCCACGACCTCCTCGCCGCCGACGTGCCGCGGACGGTCCTTGACGTCCTGCTCCTCGTCGGCGGAGTGCGCCGGAGCGTCCGAGGCCGGGAACGAGGCCGCCGAGGCGGCGTCAGCGTGGCCGTTGGTGGCCGGGTCGGTCACGTGCTCCACGTAGTTGTGGATGTCCTTGCGGAACTGCTCCTTGGCGTCGGTGAGCTCGATACGGTCCTGCGGACGCTTCGGACCCGAGATCGAGGGCACCACGGTGGACAGGTCCAGCTCGAGGTACTCGGAGAAGCGCAGCTCGCGGGACGGGTCGTGCCACATCCCCTGCTCCTTCGCGTAGGCCTCCACCAGAGCGACCTGCTCCTCGGTGCGGCCGGTCAGGCGCAGGTACTCCAGGGTGACCTCGTCGATGGGGAACATCGCGGCCGTGGAGCCGAACTCCGGGGACATGTTGCCGATCGTCGCTCGGTTGGCCAGCGGAACCGCCGCCACGCCCTCGCCGTAGAACTCGACGAACTTGCCGACCACGCCGTGCTCGCGGAGCATCTGGGTGATGGTCAGCACCACGTCGGTGGCTGTCGCCCCGGCGGGGATCTCCCCGGAGAGCTTGAAGCCGACCACGCGCGGGATGAGCATGGAGATCGGCTGGCCCAGCATCGCGGCCTCAGCCTCGATGCCGCCCACGCCCCAGCCCAGCACACCCAGGCCGTTCTCCATGGTGGTGTGCGAGTCGGTGCCCACACAGGTGTCCGGGTAGGCGCGCAGCGCACCGTCGACCTCACGGGTCATCACCACGCGGGCCAGGTTCTCGATGTTGACCTGGTGGACGATGCCCATACCGGGAGGCACGACCTTGAAGTCGTCGAAGGCCGTCTGGCCCCAGCGCAGGAACTGGTACCGCTCGCCGTTGCGCTGGTACTCGATGTCCATGTTGCGCTCGATGGCGTCCGAGTTCCCGAAGGAGTCGATCTGCACCGAGTGGTCGATGACCATCTCGGCCGGCGCCAGCGGGTTGATCCGCTTGGGATCGCCACCCAGGTCTGCCACGGCTTCACGCATGGTGGCCAGGTCCACGACGCAGGGCACACCGGTGAAGTCCTGCATCAGGACCCGACCCGGAGTGAACTGGATTTCGGTGTTCGGCTGTGCCGTCTCGTCCCACTGGCCGAGAGCCTTGATGTGCTCGGCCGTCACATTCGCCCCGTCCTCGGTGCGCAGAAGGTTCTCCAGGAGGACCTTCAGGCTGTAGGGAAGGGACTCGTGGCCCTCCACAGTGTTGAGGCGGAAGATTTCGTAATCGGCGCCGTTGACGTTGAGAACGCCTTGTGCTCCGAAGCTGTCCACAGTGCTCACGCGGGACTCCTCTGTAGTTGCCAGACTGACACGGTCCGACGGCACGCGGCCGTCGGACAACGGGCGCTGAAGAGTTCGCCGGAGGACCTTCCGGTGCAGGCCTCGGTCGCCCTGCGGACGCGGCGCTCGACGACGAGCACGACGGCGACCTCAGGTCAGTGGCGCGACCGGGCCCGAGCACGCGGAGTCTCCTCCAGCGCTCAGAGCCGTATCGCTGTCCATCCTACTCGGTCGACATGACGTGATGCGGCTCATGTCGCTGTCGCCCCCGCGGAGGCCCGCGGGTGGCCTTCCACAGGCCAGGATCGCCGAACCACAGAGCTGACCAGGCCTTCCGCGGGCGTCCAAGGACGCGGTGCACGCGCATCGGCGTCGATCTCGGCGCCATCGCGGCCCGGAGGGGCGGGGCTCAGCGTTCGAACAGGGCGACTGACTCCATGTGGTGCGTGTTCGGGTAGAGGTCCAGCACCTGCAGGTCCGCCAACCGCCAACCCCGGGCGAGCAGGTCCTTGGCGTCACGGGCGAAGGACGCCGGTTCGCAGGACACGTAGACGAGCCGGCGCGCATCCGCCGCATCGACGCCGCCGATGACCTTCTTTCCGGCGCCGGCGCGCGGCGGGTCCACCAGGATCAGGTCGTGGCCCCCCAGTGCGTCCAGCACCCGTTCCACCGGGGCCGTCTCCACCCGGACGTGCTGCGTCCGGTCGAACAGCTCACGCGCCGAGGCGCTGGACCCGGCCGCGGCCTCCACGCTGAGCACCTGTCCCGTCTCGCCGGTGCGCGCCGCGGCCCAGGCGGTGAACAGCCCGGCGCCGGCGTACAGGTCAGCGACGGCGTCGCCGGCCCCGACGCTGGCCATCTCGTCGATCGTGCGGACCAGCGCCTCGGGCGCATGACGATGGATCTGCCAGAAGCCCTCCGGGCGCAGCGGCACGACGGCACGCTCCTCGCCGTCCCCCGTGGCGACCGGGACCGGCAGCGGCTCGGCCACGGTGCGACCGCCGAGCACGATCTCATGCTCCACGACCGCCGGCACCCGAGGCACCTCGGGACGGCCACGCGTGCGACCACGGGCAGAGCCGCGGCGCCCGTTGCGGACGCCGGAGCGAGCACCGTTGCGGGCGACGGCGCCGCCGCCGTTCGGGGCCTCGGCCCGTGCGTCGTCGGCGCGCGCCAGCGCCAGCACAATGGTCTCCACCTTCGGCTCGACGTCGGCGATGCGCAACAGGCGCTGACGAAGTCCGGCCTCCTCAGCCCGGGACTGCTCGGCGTGGACGACCAGCGCCAACGGCGCCCGACCACCCGGAGCCACGACGTCGACTCGTTGGGCGCCGGTGAAGTCTCCGCCGAAGAGTCGGGACTCATGGATGTCCTCCACTGCCAGCGGCATCCCCCGCAGATCGATCAGTTCGTGGCTGCGGTAGGGCTTCATGCTGAGCACGCCGTGATCGTTGACCCCGAAGCTGACCCGCGTGCGCCAGTGCAGACCGTTGCTGTGACGCTCTCCGACGTCGACGACATGGATCTCCCCGTCGGCTGGGGCATGGGCCAGGGTGAGGTCCTGCAGATGGATTCCGCCGATGCGCTGCAGAGTGTCCCGGAAGACCTGGGCCTTGACGCGGCGCTGATGCTGGTCCGTGATGTGGCCGTACTCGGCTCCGCCGACCGGAAGCCGGTCCATCTCATGGGCGCGGAGTGCGTCGGCGAGCTTCCAGATGTGCCGTCGCCGGTAGTCCGAGGCCTCCAGGACCTCGACGACGTCGGCGCGCCAGAACTTGGCCTGCGGTCCTGAGTCGGTGACGCGTGCCCGGACGACTTCGCCCGGGATCGCATGCCGGACGAAGATGACCCGCCCCTCATGCCTGGCGACACAGTGACCCCCATGAGCCATCGGGCCGACGTCGAGGGTGAGCAGCTGCTGCGAATGCGTCGTGCCGGCCTGTCGTGAGGTCACCATCTCAGGACACCGCCTCTCCATCGCGCCGGTCCTCCACGACCGTCGGGCGCGTGATCATCCAGCCGACCCACAGGGCCAGGGCATAGAGGGGCAGCCCCATCACCAGGCGAGCAGTCCCGAGCGCGACGACGGCGTCCGCCAGGTACAGCGGCAGCTGGACCGCCAGCCGCAGCGCGAGCACACCGGTGACGATCCACGTGGCCAGCGCATAGCGCCTCCGACGAGCGTGGTCCTGACGCCAGGCGACGCCCTCTCCCCGGATGAAGCCGAAGAGGATCCCCAGGAACGGCCAGCGGACCGCGACGGACAGCGCGAAGCCCGCGATGTAGGCGGCGTTGGTGACGAAGCCCCATAGGTAGAAGTCACGGGCCTGGCCTGTCTGCTGGGCGACGACGGCGCACAGCACGATCACCGCCAGCCCGGACAGCGACTGCACCAGAGGACCGCGCTGTGCCAGCCGCGCCACCGTGAAGATCAGTCCCATGAGGACCGCGACGATGGAGGAGATCAGCAGGTCCTCGGTGATGACGAACACCGTGAGGAACGCCGCCGCGGGCAGAGAAGCTTCGACAAGGCCCCGCACGCCCCCGATGGAGGACATCACGTCGAGCGAGCCGTCCTCACGGGTGCGCAGCCGGGAGCCCGCCGACTCGGCGAGCCGCTCCCCGATCTCGTCCGGGCCGGTCGCATCCTGAACCTGAGCGCCCCGACGGTCCGACGGATCGTCCTGCCCCGGGCCCCCGGCGCTCCCGAGCCTCCCGGCATCGGGAGTCGCGGCATCGGGAGTCGCGGAATCAGGGGTCGCTCCCCCGGTCATGAGCGTCTCGGGCGCTGCGGGCGGTGACGTCTCGTCCCGCACCGCACGCTCCTCCGAGCTGCCCGGCGTCCCCGCCCTGCCCGGTGAATCAGTCATCACAGCCGCCTGCGCCTCCCCTGTTCGTGGTCCCCTGGTCTTCATCGGCCGTCCCTCGACCGCCTGTCGCCGCCTCGTCCGCCAGCGAGATCAGGCCTGCTGCGGCCCCTCGGAGCCGGCCGCTGCGCCTCCGGCCGACCTCCGCTGCTGCGGTCGGACACCGTTGGCACGGGCGCCGCTCTGGTCCCCTTCTCCGCTGCCGACCGCGGCAGCGCCGGGATTCGGCCCTGGTGCGGCGTCCCGACGCTGCGCCGGGTTCCGCGGCAGCACCACCCGGCGTGCGCCTTCGGGCGGCCGCAGCGGCAGCAGCTCGCGAGGCGGCAGCGGGTCGTCGCCGCGCACGACGACGAGCCGAGAGAAGAGATCCTCGACGTCACGAGCGGCCTGAGGGTCGATCGCCCCCCGCCCGCCGACGACACCGCGCAGGAACCAGCGGTTCCCCTCGAATCCGATGAAACGAGCCACGCGCCAGCCGGCCCGGCCGTCCTTCAGCGTGGTCGGGACACGGGCGGCGAGCTCCTTGCCGAAGCGGCCGTCGAGCTGCTTGATCCGCCCCTTCTGCCTCACCACGGAGTCTTGGATCTGTTCCCGCACCTCATCCCACGTGCCGCCCGACTTGGGCGCGGAGAACGGCTGGATCTGGATGCTGGCCTGTCCCACCGAGATCGTCAGGGCTACGACACGTTTGGTCTTCTGATCGATGTCCAGGCGTACCTTCTGTTCCTTGCCCGCCGGCACCAGGACCGCGCCGAAGTCGATGTAGCCCTTGGTGGTCTCCACCTCCGTGACGTCGTAGGGCCCCCCGCCTTCGATGCGTTCCGAGGCGTCCTCCGAGTTGTCCTCAGAGGCACCGTCGGACGCGCTGTCGGACGCGCCGCCGGTCTCCGAACCGGCGGCCGCCGAATCCTGCGGAACCGACTCCTGCGGCACCGACTCCTGCGGCGCTGGTGCCGTCGCGGACTGCTGCTCGGGGGCCGCGGAACTCTCCGTGGTCTCCTCCTGGGCAGGGCTCGTGGGGGAGGTCTCCTCCTCGCGGAGCGCCTCTCTGATGGTGGCGGGCTTGGCCTTTTCCGCCCCTTGGGACTTCTTCCGTCGTCCGAAGATCATGCTGAAGTTCCTCTTATCCCTCGAGAGTCACGTGCCGGTGGAGCCGAAGCCGCCTGCGCCGCGGTCGCTGTCCTCCAGCTGGTCCACAGGCACGAATTCAGCCTGGTCCACACGCTGGAGGACGAGCTGCGCGATGCGGTCTCCGCGACGGAAGCTCACCGGAGTCGAACGGTCGGTGTTCAGCAGACACACCTTGAGCTCTCCACGATACCCAGCATCGATGGTTCCCGGCGTGTTGACAAGGGTGATTCCGTGTTTCACCGCCAGTCCGCTGCGGGGGTGCACCAGCCCGACCCAGCCCTGCGGGATCGCGACGGCCACCCCGGTCGGCACGAGGCGACGTGCACCCGGCTCCAGCGTGAAGTCCTCGGCGCTGACCAGGTCCGCTCCGGCGTCGCCCGGGTGGGCATAGCCGGGAAGCGGAAGGTCCGGATCAAGACGCCGGATCGGCACCCGGATCCTGCCGGGCGCCGAGCCGGTCGGCATCTGGCCGGCGTCGTGCTCCTTCGTAGACGTGGTCATCGGGGCTGCTTCTCCTCGTGGTCTGCGGGCTGGGGCCTGGTCCCGCCCATGTCGGGCTGGTCCAGTGACCCCTCGAGTCTACTCATCCGACCTGACATTCCAGTCGGCCGGGGATTCCCTCTGGCCCGAGCTTCCACCCGGCAGGGCGTCACCGTCGGCGGTTCCGGCCCACCGGAGGTTCCGTGAGAAGCTGGTGGTCATGACGACGCATTCTCCGAGCTACTCCGAGAAGCTCTGGCCGGCGTGGTGGATCTGGCTCGCCGCGGTCATCATCGGAGCCTCCGTCTCGCTCATCTTCTTCCCCATCTCCGTCGGGCTCGGCGCGACCGCCATGGTCATCGGAGTCGGACTGCTGCTGTTCGCCCTGATCATCACCACCCCTCGGATCGAGATCACCGAAGGGTGGCTGAGCGCCGGCCGAGCCCGGATCGAGCGCACCCACGTCGGCGCCGTCGTGGCCCATCGCGCCCAGGCGGCACGTGAGCAGCTCGGCCCCGGCTTCGACGCACGGGCCTATCAGTGCATCCGTGGGTGGATCGATCCCGTGGTGACCATTCAGATCACCGATCCCCAGGACGCCACGCCGTATTGGATCGTCTCCACCCGACGCCCGGAGGCGGTGCTCGCCGCGCTCGGTTCCGAGGAGCCGGTCCGCCAGACCGGGCTCAGCGTCACGGACTGACCGCCCGAACCGACCCCGCGCGGCCCAGGCACACGGAGGCCCCGTTCCGGACCATGGTCCGGAACGGGGCCTCCGTGCTGCGACGATGTGGCCGACCGAGATCGCCGTTCAGCTGTCGCAGTCCTTGCAGATGAACATCCCGTTCTCCTCGCGGGACACCTGAGACCGGTGGCGGACCAGGAAGCATTCGCCGCATGTGAACTCGTCAGACTGGGCGGGCAGCACCCGCACCTGCAGCTCCTCGTCGGAGAGGTCAGCGCCGGGGAGCTCGAACCCTTCGGCCGCCTCCGCCTCGTCTTCGTCCACGACGGCGGACTGGCGATTGGTCTGCTGATTCTTCAGTTCCTCGATGGAGTCTTCGTTGACGTCGTCGTCGTTCTTGCGCGGCGCATCGTAGTCGGTTGCCATGAGGGTCGCTCCACACTCCGAAAGTCGAATTCGAATCGCTCGGACACCAGCCTCCACCGGTCCCCCAAGCGCGATTTGTCGCACAGATTGTGTCGCATCGAGCCAGCTCCGCCAAATCGGCGGCGACACATTGAGCCGAGGGCGGACGACGGGCCGGCTCTGGGCCCCGAAACCGTCGCTGAGGCGGCGAGCCGGGGCCGCCCGGAGTCGGCGCCACGCAGCTCCTCACGGGCTCCGCGACCCCAAGGTTCAAGTTCCGCTGAACCGGGAGCGGGAGCTCCACGCCCTCCCCGCGCTACAGTGACCCCTGGACCAGTCCACCCGGAGGGCGGCGCGGCGCCGACCGCACCCGTCCCGAAGACTACTGCCGGCCACAGGCGGGAGGAAGCACAGATGCAGCAGCTGCGGATCATGGGCGTGACCGAGGACGACTCCGACGAACTGCTCGTCCTCGCCGACGACCAGGGTCAGGAGTTCGCCCTGCCCGTGGACGACGCGCTGCGCGCGGCCGTGGGACGGAAGTCCACCCGCCCGCCGCACCTCACGACGCGGGCCGAGGACGCCCGGGCGCCCATGACGGTGCGGGAGGTGCAGGCCCGGCTCCGTGCAGGGGCCACCGTGGAGCAGATGGTCGCAGAGTCAGGCCTCGACCCGGCCCGAGTGGAACGCTACGCAGGGCCCGTCCAGGCCGAGCGCGCCTATGTCGCCGAACTGGCCCGCAGCACGGCCATCGCCCCGCCGTCCTCGGCCGAACAGCACCGGATCGCGTTCGGTGACGCCCCCGCCACCCTCGAAGCGATGGCGCTGGTCCGCCTGCGGTCCCTCGGCGTCGACCTGACCTCCCTGGCGTGGGACGCCTGGCGACGCCAGGACGGCAGCTGGCAGGTCGTCTGCTGGTTCTCCTCCGATGACGAAGCCGCCGCCCGCGCTCGTGTCGACGCCGGACCGCCCGCTGAATGGGTCTTCTCTCCGGAGTCTCGCCATCTGCGAGCGGTCGGTCCCTGGGCCCAGACGCTGAGCAGCCTCCCTCCGGAGACCGGCGCCCGCCGCGGTCCGCGGCGACTGACCGCAGTGGACGCCCCCTTCGACGTCGAGTCCGTGGCGGACTCGGCGGCGCAGCGATCGGATCGTGGCACCGGCAGGCCGGCGGCGACGACACCGGCCCCGGTGCCCGCAGACCAGCAGGACACCTCGCCGCTGCCTTCCCGCTCTCCGGACGCCCCGGCAGGCCCCACGGGCGAAGGCGACGAGCATCAGGACCTCCTCGACGTCCTGCGCGCTCGGCGGGGTCGTCGGTTGGGCGCGGACGAGGACGCCGATGACAGGCTCGCCCTCATGCTCACGCGCGACGAACAGCCCAGCGGCCAGGACACGCCCCGACTGCGCGCGGTCGAGTCGGCGCAGACCGGTCAGGGGGAGGACGATCAGCAGGCTCCCCGCGACGATGAGCGCACGGAGTCCCCCGACGTAGACAGCCCCGACGGCACCGACGCCTGGGGGTTCAGCTATGCCGACAGCGAGTCACCGGTCGACGTCGACTCCTCCGGTCCGGACCACGCGGCGGCGCAGGGCGCGCCCGACACCGCAGAGGGGGCCGGCGCCCCGGCGAAGGAGCCGACCCCCGGCGAGGATCCGGCATCGGCCGGATCCGCACAGAGCGACGGCGACGCCGCCACCCGCCAGCGGGACGCCGGCAGCACCGAAGACGCCGCGCCCGCCCACGCCCCGAAGCCGAAGCGCTCCGGCTCCCGCCGCCCCAGCATGCCTCGCTGGGACGACATCCTCTTCGGCTCGAAGGGCGACTGACGACCGGCAGACGGTCGCACAGGGATCGGTCGCACAGGGATCGGTTGCACGTCCCCACGGGACTCAGCCGAAGGCGCGCCCGGTCAGCGAGAGCAGCGGGACCTTGACCTCCACGTCGGTCAGCGATCCGTGCTGGCCCACCATGGTCAGCGGATCCGGGCCCGTCCGGGCCACGTGATAGAGCGCGATCGGACCGTGCACGGCCACCAGGAGATCACCGATGCGGGGACGCACCCGGTCCTCCACGGGACCGAACCATCCCGCGTCCACCGCCTCGTCGCGCGTGGCGATCCACGCCTGGTCGCCGAAGCGCTCCTCCCACGCCTCATGCACCTGGCGGCGCACGGCGGCGGAAGCATGCTGATCGAAGTACAGATGCACGAACCGCGGCTCGCCGCCGGTGTGCCGGACGCCGCGCAGCAGCGCCTCCTCTGCGCCGAAGTCCAGCCGGCCCTCCGGGGCGATGTCCAGCATGCCGTGGTCTGCGGTCAGCAGCACCGAGAGCTGGTCGCCGAACCTCTCACGCAGCCGCGTGACGAACGTCTCGGCCTCCCGGTCCAGGCTCTCCAGCGCGCGCACCCACTCGGGTGAGGCCACCCCGTATCGGTGCCCGGTCTTGTCCAGTTCGTCCACGTAGAGATACATCAGCAGCGGCTGCGGAGACCCCTGGCGCGCTCCCCCGGTGGCGGGACGATGACCGGTGATCGCATCAGCCGCCAACCGGAACCGCGCGTCCAGGTGGGTGGCCCCGAGGAACTCACCTCCGGAGAGCACGGCCTGCGTCAGGGCGGAGTCGGCGAATTTGGGACGCGAGACGGTCAGCACCCGAGCGCCCTCACGCTCGGCGCGCCGCAGCACGGGCTCGTGGGGCTGCCAACGGGCCGGATCCACCGCGGGATCCCACCCGCCGAGCATGTTGACCACCCGGTCCAGCCACGGCGCGAGGACGTCGTAGCCGACCAGGCCGTGACGGCCCGGGGGTTCTCCCGTGCCCAAGGAGGCGATGGAGGCGGCGGTCGTCGCGGGGGCGGCGGCGTCCAGCACCCGTCCGGTGGCGCTGCTCCGCCATGCAGAGGCGAGGAACCGGGCGTGCCCGCTGTGCCGGGCGATGAGCTCGTCCCCCAGCCCGTCGACCATGAGGACCACGGTGAGGCTCGCCTCGGGCAGCCCGAGCCTGTCGAGGAATCCGTCAAGGCCGAGCGACGCCGCCGCCGAGGGCATCACGTGACGGATGTGGGCACCGTCATAGGCCGGGGCGAGAGCGGCCAGCTCACGGGCACGAGCGGTCATCAGGGTCTTCCTTCCGGAGTGGGCGGTGCGCTGCCGCGTCACCAGAGGGTCGGATGCGGGAGGACGACGGTCAGCGGGCGTGACGCACACAGGCTCGACGCAGCGCCCGGACGAAGCTGCGGGCCTCCTCCACGGCGGTGTCTCCTTCGGCGGTGGCGGCGATGCGGAGCACGATGTCCTCGGGCACGACGGTGCCGTCGTCGCCGTGGTCAGCCATGCAGTCCGGGTCTCCGCAGTGCACCGGCGCCGTCTCGAAGCGCGCGCCGCCGGTCCAGTTCATGTTCAGCGTCACCTCCGCCAGCCCCCGCTCCGGACGGAAGCTCTCCGGACGTCGGTGCACCTCAGAGAGGATCACCGAACGGATTCGGCTGACGGGGACGACCTCCGTGGAGATGCGCGCCACCGTGTCGGTCCGACCGGCGGTCCCGGCGTCGTCGGCCTCCACGTCGTGGTCGTCCAGATGGGCGACGACGATCACGTCCTCGGCCAGCGCCAGCACGGTGATGTGCCGGTGCACCTCCTCCATGTCGAAGTGGGTGTCCACATGGACGATCTGGTGCGTAGGCTCGCGGCCGTCCAGGGCGTCGGTCACCGTATGGTGCACAAGCGTGGGGTAGAAGCCGCCGCGCTCGATCGCCGCGCGCAGCGAGAGTGTCGAAGAGGGCGCGGAGTCGTCATGGCTGAAGGTCATGGAAACCATGCTAGCCCTCCCTCGATTCGCTAGCCCGGTTCACCTGCTGGATAATGGAGCGGTGCCAGGAAACGCGACTTTTCACCACCGCAACGCCGCCCTGCTGTCTGTGGCCGAGGTCCAAGCCCCGGTCCCTCTGACCTCCAAGGACATCGACCGCCGCCTGGCCGACGCCCTGAAGCGGCTGAAGCTCCCCCAGGGCCTCCTGCAGCGGGTCGCAGGCGTGAAGACCCGCCGCAACTGGGAGAAGGCGGGAGACGTGCGCGCCGGCACGGTGGAGGCCGGGCGTCGGGCCCTCCAGGCCGCCGGCGTCCCCGCAGCCGACGTCTCGGTGATGATCAACACCTCGGTGACCCGCGAGCATCTCGAGCCCTCCGTCGCCGTGGGAGTCCACCACGACCTGGGTCTGCCCAGCTCCGCGATGAACTTCGACATCACCAACGCCTGCCTGGGCTTCGTCAATGCGATGACCCTGGCCAGCTCCATGATCGACGCCGGGCAGGCGACCTATGTGCTGATCGTCAACGGCGAGGACGCCAAGAAGGTCCAGGACGCGACCGTGGAGCGCATCAGCAGCCTCGAATCGATGGTCAGCCGCGAGGACTTCATGTCGGAGTTCGCGTCCCTGACCCTGGGCTCCGGCGCGGCGGCGGCGGTCGTGGGCCCTGCCGACCGGCACCCCGAGGGGCACCGGATCGTTGGTGGTGTGACTCGGGCCGCGACTCAGCACCACCGCCTGTGCGTCGGTGACCATCGCGGCATGTTCACTGACTCCCGCGGCCTGCTCGACGGCGGCCTCGAGCTCGTCATGGATGCCTGGCAGGACGCCAAGGAGCACTTCGACTGGGATGCCATGGACGCCTACGTGACCCACCAGGTGTCGTCACTGCACACCGCGTCGATCATCAAGGCCGCCAAGCTCGACAAGAAGCGCGTCCCGGTGACCTATCCCGAGCTGGGCAACGTGGGGCCCGCCTCGCTGCCGATCACCCTGGCTCGAGAGTCCGCCTCCCTGTCCTCCGGTTCCCGGGTGCTCTGCATGGGCGTCGGCTCCGGACTCAACACGGCGATGCTGGAGATCATCTGGTGAGGGCTCCCCGGATCCGACACCGCCCGCTGCCCGCAGCACCCGCCCAGCTGCCGCCGAAGGGGCTGCCGGGGCTCGATCCTGCCTGGTCACGGCTGGTGGCGGCCAGGACCGTCGACGGCACCCGTACCTTCCACGTCCTGGACACCGGCCCGATCCTGGCTGCCCGGGGCATCCCCGTGCGGGGCACGATCCTGGCCGTCCACGGCAACCCGACCTGGTCCTACCTGTGGCGAGGGCTCGTCGCGGAGTCGCTGCGGCAGGCAGAGACCGACACCGCCGGCGGGTGGCGCATCATCGCGCCCGACCAGCTGGACATGGGCTACTCCGAGCGCCTGTGCCACGCCGGCGCCCCGCGCACCCTGACGGGCGCGGATCCGGACGAATGCGGATATCGCCGGATGGCGCAGCGGCTCGACGACCTGGACGCCCTGATGGACGCCCTCGACGTCGACACGGCCCTTCCTCTGGTGACGCTGGGCCACGACTGGGGCGGCGTCATCTCCCTGGGCTGGGCCACGCGCCATCCCTACGACGTCGACGCCGCCGCGACGCTGAACACCGCAGTGGACCATCCGGTGGACGAGCCCGTGCCGGCCGCGCTCCGCGCGGCCACCGCACCGGGCCTGCTGAGCGCCTCCACCGTGGAGACCCGAGGGTTCCTCGGGGTCACGCTGTCCCTGGCGGAAGGGCGCCTCGACCGTGAGGTCCATGCCGCCTACTCGGCCCCGTACCGGAGCCGCGATCGGCGCGGGGGCATCGGCGGGTTCGTGGCGGACATCCCCGCCTCCGCAGACCACGTCTCCCGCGGGACGCTGGAGGAGGTCTCCTCGGCCCTGACCCGATGGGACAAGCCCACGCTGCTGCTCTGGGGGCCGAAGGACCCGGTCTTCCAAGAACGTCATCTGGCGGATCTGCAGGAGCGCATCCCCCATGCCGACCTGCACCGCTTCGAGGGTGCCGGCCACCTGGTGGCGGAGGACCGAGACATCGCAGCACCTCTGCTGACCTGGCTCGGCGGCATGGACCGGCGCGACGGACGTCTCCGTCCGGAGGACTCGACCCGCCGCTCCCCCGCCCCGGCCGCCGCGGTGCACGGTCTGCACGCTCAGCTTGAGGAGATGACGGCGAGCTGGCGGCGGAATTCCCCCGCAGTGGTGGACATGACCTCCCAGGACCCGACGGCGCTCAGCTGGCAGGAGCTCTCCTCGCAGATCGACGCGCTCGCTCGCGGGCTCAGCGAACTCGGCGTCTCCCGGGGCGACAGGGTGTCCCTGCTGGTCCCGCCCGGCAACGACCTGACCGTGGTGCTCTACGCCTGCCTGCGCATCGGGGCGGTGGCCGTCGTCGCCGACGCAGGCCTCGGCGTGAGGGGCATGACGCGGGCCGCCCGCAGCGCGCGGCCGGACTGGATCATCGGCGCCACCCCCGGCCTAGCCCTGGCCCGGACCTTCGGCTGGCCCGGTCGGCGGATCAGCGTCCAGGCGCTCTCCCACCGTCAGGCACGCCTGCTCGGCACCGTGGCCTCGGTGGAGCGGCTGCTGCGCAGCCACGTGGGAGCCTCTCCGGACGTCCCCCACCCGGCCCCCGAGGACGAGGCGGCGGTGCTGTTCACCTCCGGCTCCACCGGACCGGCCAAGGGCGTGGTGTACACCCACGGACGGCTCGCCGCCCTCGTGGCGCTGCTGCGGCGCCAGTTCGACGTGACGCCCGGCTCGTCGCTGATCGCCGGTTTCGCGCCGTTCGCGCTGCTCGGCCCGGCCATCGGAGCCACCTCGGTGACCCCGGACATGTCGGTGACACGGCCTGCCACGCTCACCGCTGACGCCGTCGCTCGGGCGGCGATGACGGGTGAGGCCACGATGTTCTTCGGCTCCCCCGCGGCGCTGCGCAACGTCGTGGCGACCGCGCCCCAGCTCCAGGCGGACCAGCGAGCCGCCCTGGGACGGATCTCACTGGTCCTCTCGGCCGGGGCACCGGTCCATCCGGATCTGCTGGACGCCGTCCAGGAGCTCTTCCCCTCCGCAGAGATCCATACGCCCTATGGCATGACCGAGGGGCTCCTGCAGGCGGACATCGACCGTGACGGAGTGCATGACGCGATGGCCACCGGACAGAGCGGAGTATGCGTGGGCCAGCCTGTGGCGGGCGTGCGGCTGGCCCTGGCGCCGCTCGATCCCGCAGGCCGTCCGGCGGAGGAGCTCACCGTGCTGGACGACCCCGTCCAGCCCGCCGCCGTCGGCGTCCTCTCCGAGATCGTCGTCTCAGCCGCGCATCTGAAGGCCGGCTACGACCGGCTCTGGCAGACGGACCGGGCCAGCAGTCGGGACACCGCCGAAGGCCTTCTGTGGCACCGCACCCACGACGTCGGCCATGTCGACTCCTCAGGGCGCCTGTGGATCGAGGGGCGCCTGCAGCACGTGATCACCACCCCCGATGGTCCGGTGGGCCCCGGCACGGTGGAGACCCCGGTGGACGCCCTCGACGAGGTGACCCGCAGCGCCGCCGTCGGCGTCGGGCCGTCCGGCACCCAGGCCGTCGTCGTCATCGTGGAGCCGGACGGTCCGGACCGGCCCCTGCGTACCGGTCGGTCCCCGCTGGCCTCGCCGGAGTTCGCCTCCGCAGTGCGCCATGCCGCCGGTGACGTCCCGGTCTCGGCCGTGCTCGTCCTCGACGAACTGCCCACCGACATCCGCCACAATTCGAAGATCGACCGCACCCGTCTGGCCCTCTGGGCCGAGAAGGCTCTGACCGGGAGGAGGCCCGGCACTCCGTGAGTGAGACCACCCCCTCAGCTCCGCGTCCCGCCGAGATCCTGCCCGGCTCCCGGGTCCTGCTCACCGGCGCCTCCGGGCTGCTCGGCGGAAGCGTCGCCCGACGACTGGCGCAGGACGGCTATGAGGTGACCACCCTGCAGCGCAGCGCCTCGGGACTCGACAAGGTCCGTGACGTGCGTGGCTCGCTGACCGACCACGCCCTGGTGGCCCAGGCGATGGCCGGTCAGGACGCCGTCATCCACATGGCGGCCAAGGTGTCGGTCTCGGGCCGCCGCCAAGACTTCGTCGACGTCAACATCCACGGCACCGAGAACATCCTCGACGCGGCCGAGGCCGCCGGCGTGGAGCATCTGCTGCATGTCTCGTCTCCGTCGGTCGCCCATGCCGGCACCTCCCTCGTCGGGGAAGGCGCCGGAGACCCCGACCCGACCGCGGTCCTCGGTCACTATGCCCGCACCAAAGCTGAGGCCGAGCTGCTGGTCCAGGCGCGTGCGGCGGCGGGCATGAAGGTGCTGGTCATCCGTCCGCACCTGATCTGGGGCCCCGGGGACGGCCAGCTGACCCGCCGCGTGGTCGACCGCGCCCGCTCCGGCCGTCTGCCGCTGTTGGGCTCGGGCGCGGCCCTGGTGGACACCCTCTACATCGACAACGCGGTGGACGCCTTCGCCGCCGGGCTGCGTCGGCTGCCTCAGATCCACGGCCGCCGACTGGTGCTGACCAACGGCGAACCGCGACCGATCGGCGAGCTCCTGATGGGCATCGCGGAGGCGGGCGGCGCGCGTCGTCCGCGGCTCCGCGTGGCCCCGGCGGTGGCGAAGGCGGCCGGACTGGCCGTGGAGAAGATCTGGGGCCTGGCGGAACGGGTCGCCGGTGACCTCGACGACGAACCTCCGATGACGAAGTTCCTGGCGGAGCAGCTCTCCACCGCCCACTGGTTCGACCAGCGGGAGACCCGGGCGGCCCTCGACTGGACCCCGGCGATCAGCATCGACGACGGCCTGGCCCTCCTGGCGGAGCACGTCCGCCGCACCGGCGGAGTCTGAGCCCACCGGCGCGGCCTCCGACTCAGGAGCTCGCGCTGGAACACCGCGCAGGAACGCCGCGCTGGAACACCCCGCAGGGTCACCCCACCGGAGTCTCCATCCGCAAGGCCGCCACCAGGCTGCGGTACAGCTGGGAGCTGGTCAGCAGCTGCCCGTGGGTGCCCTCGTCGACGATGCGCCCTCCGTCCATCACGAGGATGCGGTCCGCGTCGACCACGGTCGAGAGCCGGTGGGCGATGGTCACGACGGCGGCATGGCGGGCGTGCGTGGCGATGGTCTCCTGCACGGCGGCCTCCGTGACGCCGTCGACCTGAGCGGTGGCCTCGTCGAGCAGCAGCACCGCCGGATCCACCAGCAGCGCCCGGGCCAGGGCGATCCGCTGACGCTGCCCTCCAGAGACGTTGGTGTCCGTCAGTGCCGTGTCCAGCCCGTGCGGCAGGCGGTCGACCATGTCCTCGAGCTGCAGTCGCCGCAGCACCTGCTGCAGCTCGTGCTCGTCGGCCTCGGGTGCGGAGAACAGCAGGTTCTCCCGAATCGTCCCGGGCACGACGGGAGTCTCCTGCTCCACGTAGGCGAAGGCCGAGCGCACCAGGGCCGGGCTGAGCTGCCCGTAGGGCGTGCCGCGCAGTCTGAGCTCTCCCTCCTCGGGCTCCAGGAACCGCATCATCAGCGACAGCAGCGTCGTCTTCCCGGCCCCGGAGGGACCGACGAGCGCCACGTGGCCCGTCGCCGGGACCCGCAGATCGATGCCCTGGACCGCCACCGGACCGTCCTGCGCATAGCGGGCGGTCACTCCTGCCAGCTCCAGCACGGGCCGGGATGCGGTCTCCGAGTCGCTGCTCTCCGTTGCCTCCGGTGCCTCTGGACCGGCGTCTCCAGGTGGTGGCCCTCCCCTGCCCGAGCGGGGGTCCGGGGCTGGGACGCCGAAGTCGTCGTGGCCCGGCCCCGTCACGGCGCCCGAGCCCCGTGCCACTCCCTCCACGACGCGGAGGTCGGCTCGCCGGTCCTCCACGGGCATCGCGTCCACCTGGCTGATCCGTCCGGCGGCGGCCAGGCCGGACTGCAGCGTGGTGAGGTTCTGGGTGAGCTCCATCAGCGGCCCGGTCAGTCCCCAGACATAGAGCAGGAACGCCACGAGCGTGGAGACACCGATGTGGCCTTCGGAGACGCGCCAGGCACCCAGCGCGAGCACCATGATGAGGGCGCCGTCGAGTCCGACTCCCGCGACCGTCCAGGCTCCCGCCTGGATCTTCACGGAACGCAGGCTGTGCCGTCGGGAGGAGCCCACGTGGCGCATCAGCGACTCGTAGCGGCGTCCTTCGGCCCGCGAGGACTTCACCGTCTTGATGGCCCGCACCGTGCCCTCCAGGTCGGATCCGAGGTCACCCAGGGCGGCCTGGGCCTTCTCCTCCACCGTGGCGATGCGCGGCATGAGCACGGCGAAGATCACCAGCACGACCGCCAGAGCGGCGAGTGTGGTGCCCAGCAGCACCAGGTCCAGGCGCGCCATCAGCAGCAGGGAGCCGAGGATCATGATGGCGCCGTTGATCAGCCCGATGATGGCGGTCGAGGCCGCCTGGTTGAGCAGCACCGTGTCCGAGGTGACCCTGGTGACGAGCTCCCCGGGACTGCGCCGCAGGAGCTCGAAGACGCGGGACCCCAGGTATCGGAGGATCATGCGTCGGCGGGCGTCGTAGACGATGTCCTCGGCCAGCCGCCCCAGGAGGACCCACTGGCACCAGCCAAGACCGGCGCCGAGCAGGAGCAGACCGACCAGCACCAGGACGGGATCCCGCAGCGAGGCGTCCACCGCGAGGCTGTCCAGCACCCATTTGGTGACCATCGGGCTCGCCAGCCCCATGGCCGAGACGGCGAGCGAGAGCAGCAGCCCGAGTCCCAGGACCTTCAGATGCGGTCGCGCGAAGGACCACAGGACCTTCATGCGGACTGAGGACGAGGCCTCGGGCTCGACCGACGCCTCCACTGTTGATTCATTCATGACACCTAGTGAGACATAAGTGTCGCACTTTCGTCAATACTTGTGGCACATCAGGGCTGTTCACTCCTGTACGCTGGGTCCCATGCAGGAGATCGACAGCGCCGCGTCCCCAGCCCCCGGAACCGAGCGGGAGACGGAGGCCGAGGAGGACGCCAGCCCCGCAGAGCCGGGACCGGAAGAGCCGGGACCGGATCGCGCTCACTCCTCATCAGGACCCCTCGCCCCGCCGAGTCCGGCCGCGCAGCGCACCCGCCGGGCCATACTGCTCGCCGCCGTCGAGGTCCTGTCCGTGAACCCCGGAGCCGCCCTCATCGATGTGGCGGACACGGCCGGCGTCTCTCGGAGCACCTTGCATCGTCACTTCACGGACCGTGCCGCTCTACGTGCCGCCGTGGACGCTCTGGCGGAGGAGCAATGGACGGAGGCGGTCCGTGTGGCGCGGCTGGACCAGGGATCGGGCTTCGAGGCCTTCCGTCGCCTCTGCGGTGAACTGATCAGCCGCATCGACACCCTGGCCTGGTGGATGGCCTCCGACGAGCCCGATCAGGACACGTCCGGCGACTGCGAGGCGCCCGCTGAATCCGCCGAGGATGCGGAGATCGCCGCGGCGCTGCGCCGTGGGCATCGGGACGGCACCATCGATCCGACCCTCAGCCCCGAATGGGTCAGCAACATCACCTGGGCGACGCTCTACGCCATCCGCTTCATCCCGGCCCAGGGCGGGATGAGCCCCTTCGAGGCGCGCCAGCAGGGCCTGCGGACCCTCCTGAAGTCCGTCGCCGCCGACCCCTCGGCCGTCTGAACCGGGGCCCTCACCACCGGCTGATGGCTCGGCGCGCCGAGTCGGTGCGCTGCTGCGGATTGGCGATGTCGATGGTCGCATGCAGGATGCTGACGCCTTCCTCCGCGACCAGCAGGGGCGCGATCTCCAGCGCGGCGACCTGGGGGTGGTTGTCCTTGAGCATGGCCACCCGCTGCAGGGTCTCCTCCACCGCAGTGATGTCCACCGGCGGCAGACCACGATGCCCCGTGAGCTTCTGCGCGGCACGCGGCCGACGGACCAGAGATCTGAGATCTTCGTCGGTCAGCGGCGGGACGGCATGGGCCCAGTCGTCCAGGAGGTCCACTGCGTCACCGGAGATCCCGAAGGACACCACGGGACCCATGAGCGGATCCTCCAGGGCCCGGACCCTGCACCCCTGCCCGATGGGGGCCATCGCCTGGACCTCGAGGCCCGGTGCGCCGAGACCCTCCAGCTGAGCACGCATGTCCGCCACGGTGCGGCGCAGCATGTCGGCGTCGCTGATGTTGAGCCGCACGCCCCCGAGATCCAGGCGGTGCCGCAGCGAGTCAGTGGTGGCCTTGACCGCCACCGGCCAGCCGAGCCGTTCCGCGGCCGCGACCGCCTCCTCCGGCGTCGTGAAAGGGACCGACGGCATCACTGAGAGCCCATAGTGACCCAGCAGCTCCGCGGCCTGTTCGGCCTCGAGCCGATGCAGGGCGGTCCCGGAGACGGATTCCGCGAGCCAGCCCTCGAGGAGCTCGTCGACGGTGCGCGAGACGGTGGAGCCTTCCAGGCCGGAAGGCGTCCAGGGCTCGCCGATCCCCTCCTGCCGCCATCGCTGGTAGCGCACGATCTTGCCCAGAGCGGCCACCGAGCGGGCGGGTGAGGAATAGACGGGGACGCCCTGCTGCAGCGCGCCGGTCTCCATGACCGGCGCGGCGGCGGCCAGGTGGTTCAGCGGCACATCGTCCTCCAGGACCCCGATGAGCGAGACGACCACGGGCTTGGGATGCTGCCGAGCGGTGTCGAGGATCACCCGGGAATGATCCTGGTGCTCGCCGGCGACGGTCGGCTGGAGGCACAGCGCGACGGCGTCCACCTCCTCGGCTCCCAGCAGCGCGTCGAGCGCCTTCCGCAGCTTATCCTCCGCCTCACGTCGGGTCCCGTCGAGGTCAAGCCCCGACTCCGTCCGTACGGCCTGAAGCCCGTGGGACTGGGCGGCGTCCGCCAGCACCCGGCCCATCGAGGCGGAGTTCGACAGGATGCCCAGACGCGGCCCGGCGGGAAGCGGCTGGCTGGCCAGGATCTGCAGCACGTCCATGAGCGAATCATGGTTGCCGACCTGGATGACGCCGGAGTGCTCGAGCATGGAGTCCACGGCCCCCCGCGGAGTCAGCGTGGTGCGCACGTCATGGCCGGGCGGCAGCCGACGGCCTGTGACGTCGGATGTGGCGACGACCACCGGCTTCGTCAGCGACAGCCGCCGGGCGATGCGAGAGAACTTGCGGGGGTTTCCGAAGCTCTCCAGGTAGATCCCGACAGCTCGCGTCGCCTCGTCGTCCTCGAAGCGCTGCATGGCGTCGTTCCCGGAGAGGTCCGCGCGGTTGCCCGCCGAGATCACCGAGGACAGCCCGACCTGCCGTCGATGGGCCGCGGCGTACAGCGACACTCCGATCGAGGCCGACTGGCTGAAGAGCCCGACCCCGCCGCGCAAGGGCATCGTCGGGGACAGGGAGGCGTTGAGCGAGATGTCGGGGTCGGTGTTGATCAGGCCCACAGAGGCCGGCCCGATCACCCGCATCCCCCACCCGCGGGCCAGCCGAACGAGCTCCCGCTGATCGAGGACGGCGCCGGATGCCCGAGACCCTCCGGCGCCCTCGGCCTCGAGCCCCGCGGTCACCACCAGCAGTCCCTTGACCCCGTGCCGACCGCAGTCCGCCACCACCTCGGCCAGCCGCTCCGGAGGCACCGCCACGACCGCCAGATCGACGTCCTGCTTGATGTGCTCCAGCGAGGCGTACGCCTCCGTGCCGCCGACCTCGAAGGCGTCCGGGTTCACGGCGTGGACGCCTCCGGTGAACCGCCCCTCCACGAGGTTGTGCACCAGGTGATACCCCACCGAGCCGTACTCGCGGGAGGCGCCGATGACCGCCACCTGGGACGGCGTCAGCAGCTCGGCGACGCTGCGGGACTCGGCGCGATGCTCCCGCGCCTCCATCACGGCGCGGGACTTCTCCGTCGGGTCGATGGGGAACTCGAGGACGACCACGCCGTCTTCGAACCGCCGCTGCACCTCATAGCCGGCCTCGGAGAAGACGGCCAACATCTTGCGGTTCTCCGGCAGGACCTCCGCGGAGAACCGCTCCAGGCCACGCTCCCGGCCGGCTGCCGCCAGATGCTCCAGAAGGATCGACCCCAGACCTCTGCCCTGATGGGCGTCGGAGATGTGGAACGAGACCTCGGCCTCCCGGGTGCCGTCGATGCGGTCGTAGCCGCCGACGCCGATGATCTCCTGATCGCCGGACGGGCTGGCCAGCAGGATCACCATCGCCACCCGGTCGACGTGGTCCACCTGGGTGAAGCGTCGCAGCTCCTTCTCCGTCAGTGAGGACTTGTAGGTGAAGTACCGCAGATAGATGGACGACTCCGACTGGGCCGCATGCATGCGCTGCAGCCGCTCGGCATCGTCAGCCCCGATCGGGCGCAGGTGGGCCGCGGCGCCGTCCCGCAGGACGACATCTGCCTCCCAGTGGCCCGGATATCCGCCGGTTTCTGCTGGTTCACCCATAGGATCAAGACTACGAGAACTTCCGGCCGGCAGGCATGGACCGCTCCTACGGACGTCTGCGAAGGCCCTGCCGACCCTCACGACCCCGACGAAGGACACCTTCCGCGCCCATGGCCCGCCGTTCGACTTCCAGCTCCCCGCGCTCCGGCCCCGAGCAGCCCCCGGTGACCCCGGAGGACCACATCGTCGACATCGACGTCTCGGCGGAGATGGAGACCTCGTTCCTGGAGTACGCCTATTCGGTGATCTACTCGCGGGCTCTGCCGGACGCCCGCGACGGACTGAAGCCGGTGCAGCGGCGGATCCTGTACATGATGTCCCAGATGGGGCTGCGCCCCGAGAAGGGCCATGTGAAGTCCGCCCGCGTGGTGGGCGAGGTGATGGGAAAGCTGCACCCCCATGGGGACGCCGCCATCTACGACGCCCTGGTCCGCATGGCCCAGTCCTTCTCGCTGCGGCTGCCCCTGGTGGACGGCCACGGCAACTTCGGCTCCCTCGACGACGGCCCGGCGGCTCCCCGCTACACCGAAGCCCGCATGACGGCGGCCGCGGTGTCGATGACCACCGATCTGGACGAGGACGTCGTCGACTTCGAGCCGAACTATGACAATCAGCTGACCCAGCCTTCGGTGCTGCCCAGCGCCTTCCCCAACCTGCTGGTCAACGGCGCGTCGGGGATCGCCGTGGGCATGGCGACGAACATGGCTCCGCACAACCTGCGTGAAGTGGTCGCGGGGGCGCGGCATGTGATCATGCACCCCGAGGCCACGCTCGAGGACATCATGGTCCACATCCCCGGCCCTGACCTTCCCTCGGGCGGACGGATCGTGGGACTGGACGGCATCCGGGACGCCTACCGCACGGGTCGCGGCTCCTTCAAGACCCGCGCGACGGTCTCCATCGAGCAGGTCTCTCCGCGCAAGACGGGGATCGTCGTCACGGAGCTGCCCTACATGGTGGGTCCGGAGAAGATCATCGAGAAGATCAAGGACGCGGTCCAGTCCAAGCGCCTGGCCGGCATCTCCGACGTCTTGGACCTGACCGACCGCAAGCACGGCCTGCGGATGATCATCGAGCTCAAGGCCGGGTTCAACCCCCAGGCGGTGCTGGCGCAGCTGTACAAGCTCACCCCGATGGAGGACTCCTTCGGGATCAACAACGTGGCCCTGGTGGACGGCCAGCCGCGCACACTGGGCCTGCTGGAGATGCTCCAGGTCTACGTGGACCACCGCATCTCCGTGGTGCGTCGGCGCACGGCCTATCGACTGGCGAAGCGCCAGGACCGCCTCCATCTGGTGGAGGGCCTGCTGATCGCGATCCTCGACATCGACGAGGTCATCCAGATCATCCGCGCCGCCGAGGACACGGGCACCGCCCGAGAGCGCCTGATGACGATCTTCGACCTCACCCAGCCGCAGGCTGAGCACATCCTGGAGCTGCGGCTGCGGCAGCTGACCCGCTACTCGACGCTGGAGCTGGAGCAGGAGAAGCAGCGCCTCGAGGAGGAGATCGCCGAGCTTCAGGCGATCCTGGACTCCGAGCAGCGGCTGCGGGAGGCGGTGGCCGACGAGCTGGCCCAGGTGGCCGAGGCCCACGGCGACGACCGCCGTACCCAGCTGGTGGAGTCCGAGACCCTGGAGGCCCCGGCTCCCGCGGCGAAGGCGGCCTCGCCCGATGAGGCGGCCACCGCCATGCAGATCGCCGACTCCCCGTGCTGGGCTCTGCTGTCGACCTCGGGGCAGCTGGCCCGCACCACGGACCGCTCCGGACTGGTCCATCCGACTCGTCGCGGGCGTCATGACGCGCTGACGTCCATGGTCCCCACCTCAGCCCGTGGGGAGATCGGCGCCATCACCTCGGCAGGACGGATGATCCGGGTGCCGGTGGTGGACATGCCCGCCGTGGACGTCGCCTCCGGCACGGTGAATCTCAACCAGGGTGTCAAGGTCAAGGATTTCCTGGCGCTGGAGCGCAAAGAGGAGCTGATCGCCTTCGTGCCCCTGGACGAGGTCGTCGCCCTCGGGACGGCCGCGGGGCGGGTCAAACGGGTCAACCCGGACTATCCGCTGAACCGGGACGAGTGGGAGGTCGTCGCGCTGAAGGGCAAGGACCGCGTCGTCGGCGCCCAGGCGGCCCCTGCTGATGACGACCAGCTGGTGTTCATCACTGCGGGGGCGCAGATGCTGCACTACGACGCCGCACTGGTGCGTCCCCAGGGCAGGACCGCCGCCGGGATGGCAGGGATCAAGGTCGCCGACGGCGATGAGGTCATCAGCTTCACGGTCGTGCCCGGCGCGGGAGTGCCGGACGAGGACGGGCAGGTCGCGGAGGACCTGGCGGGCTGGACCCCGGTGGTGGTGACCGTCGCCGCCGGACAGGAGCCGCTGGAGGGCTTCGAGGACGGCAGCGTGAAGGTGACCGAGTTCTCCGAGTTCCCGGCCAAGGGGCGCGCGACCGCCGGCGTCCGTGCCCATCGTTTTCTCCGCGGCGAAGACCACCTGCGCCTGGCGTGGGCAGGTCTGGGCCCGGCGATGGGCGCGGCGAAGAACGGCTCGGCCCGTGTGCTGCCGGCGGAGACGGCCCGACGCGACGGCTCCGGGATCCCGCTGGAGCGCACGGTCGATGCGGTGGCCTCCAGCCCGGAGGCCCTCACCCGCGTGGCCGGCGCACGCCTGTCGGCCGGCTCCGTGGCCGGCTCCGTGGACGGCGCCGAGGACGGCTCCGTGGACTCCGGGGCCGCCGGGGACTGACGCACGGTGGCGTCTCATCATGTGACACGCCATTACTACAGGTTGTAGAAATCACGGTCCCACCAGGAGTATCGTGGAAAGCCACCCTGCAGCGGGCTGAGCAGACTCGCTCCGCCTGTCAGGACACCCCATCACCGGCAAGGAGATCCACCGCATGGCCACCCTCGGCGACCTCGAGCGTTCAGTCATGAGCCTGCTCTGGGACAGCGCAGAGTCCCTCAGCGCCAATGACGTGCGGGATCGACTGGACGAGGACCTGGCGGTCACCACGGTGCTGACGGTCCTCGCGCGCCTGGAGAAGAAGAACATGGTCACCCGGGAGCGCTCCAGCCGTCCGCACCGCTACGCGGCCGCGGCCAGCCGCGAGGAGCACACGGTGGAGATGCTCAATGAGGTGCTCGGCACCGCCTCCGACCGTGAGGCCGTGCTCGCCCGCTTCATCGGTGGGATCTCCGACTCGGAGGCCGCCGCTCTGCGTCGGATCCTCAGGTCCTCCTGAACCGCTCCCCCGCGGAGACCTCCTCGTCGCCGTGGTCGCCCCGGTCCGATGTGGACGTGCCCGTAGACTGGTGCTGTGACCTCGCTGGCCCTCTTCCTCGCCGTGCTGGCGTTCCTGCTGGCCGTGCCGATCCCCCGGCTGCTCAGCCGGGCCCGTTTCCGCGCACGCTCTCCCTGGGCCGCCATGCTCCTGTGGCAGGCGATCGCTCTGGCCGGGGGTCTCGCGCTCATCGGAGCGCCTCTGGTCTACGGGCTGTCGCCCTTCGGCGGATCGCTCCATGAATCCGTGGCGGAGGTCCTGAAGCTGCTGCGCGCCGCCGACTTCACGGCGCTGGAGGACCTGCATGTGCTCCCCACCCATGTGTTCGCCCTGTGCCTGGCGGTCATGCTGGGCACCCACCTGCTGCTCACGCTGCTGCGCACCTACGTCAGGGTCCTGGGTTCGCGACGCCGGCACCGGGATCTCGTGAGGCTGCTGTCCACACCGCTGGACGAGCGCAGAGGCGCCACCACAGCACCGAATGCGACGGCCGTGGATGAGGCCCATGTCATCGAGGCCGAGGCGCCCTTGGCCTACTGTCTGCCCGGACGCACGCACGCAAGTTCGGTCACGGTGCTCTCCCGCGGGCTGCTCGACCAGCTCTCCGATGCGGAGCTCGCCGCCGTCGTCGCTCACGAGCAGACTCACCTGCACCAACGGCACCATCTGCTCACCATGGCCTTCGACGCCTGGTACCGGGCGCTGCCCTGGCTGCCCACCACCCGCTACGGCCGGGAAGCGGTCCTCGAGCTCACGGAGATGCTCGCCGACGACGGCGCCATGCAGCACCATTCCAGGGACGACCTCCTGCGCTCTCTGGCCCTGAGCACCCCGGAGATGTCCCTGATCGACGACGCGGACGCGGACGGACCTCGCGGCCTGCCGGAGCTCGATGCGGCCCAGGGCGCGACCGCCGGCGCCGGCGCCGCGGTGATCACCACGGAGCGGCTCAAGCGCCTGCTCGTGCCCCCGCCGGCGCTTCCACGCACCGCCCAGGCCGCGATCGCGGCAGCCGCTGCCGGGCTTCTGACGGTGCCCACCGCCCTGCTGCTGGTGATCTGATGCACCGCTTCTCGTCTGCTCGACTTCGCTCGGGCACGGTGCTCTACCGGGAGAGGATGCCGCTGACGGCGATGCCCTGGATCCTGCTGACGATGCCCTGGGTCCTGCTGACCATGGCGGCCGCCCTGCTCTACGGCACGTGGAGCGGAGTGGTGGACCGAGCAGAGCCGGTGTGGGTCGCTCTCGGGTGGGCGGCCCTGACCGCGGGCGCCATCGGGGTCCTGTTCCTGTCCATCTGGGCACTTCCGGTGATCGGCGAGGGCAAGCGGGTCCAGGTCGACGAGACCGGGGAGATTCCTGAGGCTCTGCTGATCGAGGATCTCCGGGCCGTCCGCCGGGGCAGCCGACGTCCCTGCTGGGCCGTGCAGGCGCCGCGCACCGACAACCTGCATGGGTCGCTGCGCACCGCCCGGCGCCAGCACAGGGGCTGCTGAGGGGCTGCCGAAGCGCCCGAACCGGTCAGCGTGAGCCCAGCCGTTCGTCCACCCACGCGTCCTCGACGTCTTCGTCGCTGGCGCGACCGGCCCGCTCCCGACGACGCCGGCGGGCCTCGCGCAGACGCTCCTGACGGGAGACCCCTGAGGACGCCGTCCCGGCTGCCCGTTCCTTCCCGTCCTCCTCTTCGGCGATCACGTCGAGATCCCGATTGCGGGCCGTCAGTCGGGCCGCGTATCCCCAGCCGACGAAGCCGAGCAGCCCGAACGCGTACCACTGCATGGAGTAGGACAGGTGCGGGCCCTCGTCCAGCTCAGGCCGGGCCAGCTGGCGCGGCTGCTGGTCGGGGGCCGGATCCTCTCCGGCCATGAGCCCGTAGGCGCCGGTCACGAGATCGTAGCCGAGCTGCGTCTCGTACTCGTCGAGGTCGATGGAGGCGAGCTGGCCGTCCGGGGCGTCCCGGTCGATGTCCGGCTCGCCCGGCTTCAGCCGCACCGTCACCTCGGCCTCTCCCCGCGGCGGCTCCGGCATATAGGCGGGCCGAGAGGCATCGGTGCTGTCGGTCGGCAGCCAGCCGCGGCTGATCACGACGACGTCGCCGTCGTGGGTGCGGAAGGGCACCACCTGCTCATAGCCGACGGACCCGCTGTGACCGCGGTTGCGCACCAGCCGGACGTCGTCGGAGAGATATTCGCCGCGCAGGGTGGTCACGGTCCATTCGTCGTCGGCCTCCGGAGACCGGTACAGTTCGCGCACCTCGGCATAGGGCACTGGGTCCTCGTCATAGTTGGCGACGACCCTGTTGATGTCCTCCATAGCCTGCTCCCGGCGGTCCAGCTGCCACTGTCCCAGGAACACACAGGCCACAGCGAAGCCCACGCACACGGCCAGCCAGCCCAGCCACGTGGGAGTCAGCAGGAATCGGTACCGGCTCATGTCGCGGACTCCTCAGTGTCGCCGCCGGTCAGGGGCACCGTGCTGCGCAAGAACAGACGCTGGGCCAGGAAGTTCTCCAGCCATGCCCGGTGCTCGTCACAGGCCAGCCAGACCTTCCGTCGCTGCTCGTCGTGGATCTTGGGGTTGTTCCACAGGATCTGCCAGACGGCGGCGGACCGGCACCCCTTGCGGGAGCACTGCGGCGTCTCCGGACCGGAGGCCTCCCCGGCCTGTCCGCCCAGTGAGCTAAGAACGTCCATCGTCTCCTGCATCCCGCACGACTTCACCTTCGATGATCTGCACCTGCCCCTCGGCGCCCCCCTGATGGCCCTCGGCACGGTCAGGGTCCCCTGCCGCGGCCTGATCATCCGCATCTCTTCCGGGGCCCCGGCCGTCCCCCAGCTGCGCCGAGCCGGCAGGCAGACCGCGCATCCCGTCCACCGTCTCGGCATCCCGACTGCGGAAGTACCGGTCCGTGCCCGCATTTGCCACGGTGACCGCGATGTAGGGCAGCACGACAGCCAGCGCGAGGAAGACCCAGGTCATCCAGTTCTGCACGACGACGGCCAGCACGAAGCACACGGCACGGATGCCCATGGAGATCGCGTAGCGCACCATGCGCCCGTGCTGCTCCTCGCTGTGACGCTGGGGAGCATCCGTGATGGACTGGACAGGTTCGTTCACCGCTCCATTCTAGTGCGCGGACCTGGACGCCCACCGGCGATGTGACGAGACGGTCACCGTGTGCCTGACATAGGCTGGTGGGCAGTTGTGACCATTTTGACGACGGGAGACCCATGAGCGGACGCAGCGTACTGATCACCGGAGGCAACCGCGGCATCGGCCGCGCCATCGCCGAGGAGTTCATCGCGGCCGGAGACAAGGTCGCGGTGACAACCCGGACCGGCGAGGCCCCGGAGGGCGCGCTGGGGGTGGCCGCGGACGTCACCGACGCCGCCTCGATCGATGCGGCGTTCACCGCCGTCGAGGAGGCCCACGGACCTGTGGAGGTGCTGGTCGCCAACGCCGGCATCACCCGGGACACCCTGCTGCTGCGGATGTCCGAAGATGACTTCACGGACGTGGTGGACACCAACCTCACCGGAGCATTCCGCGTGCTCAAGCGTGCGTCCAAAGGCATGCTGCGCCTGCGCAAGGGCCGCGTGGTGCTGATCTCCTCCGTGGTCGGCCTCTACGGCTCCCCCGGTCAGATCAACTACGCATCCTCCAAGGCCGGGCTGGTGGGCATGGCACGGTCCCTCACCCGGGAGCTCGGCGGACGCGGGATCACCGCCAACGTGGTGGCGCCCGGGTTCGTGCGCTCGGACATGACCGACGCGCTCGACGAGGACACCCAGAAGAAGTATCTGGAGAACATCCCCGCCGGCCGTTTCGCCGAGACCGACGAAGTCGCTCGGGTGGTGCGCTGGCTGTCCTCCGAGGACGCCGGCTACATCTCCGGCGCGGTGATCCCCGTCGACGGCGGACTCGGTATGGGCCACTGAGCCCCGGTGCTCCGCAGCCGACCCCCGTCACCCAGTACAGAAGGAGACCATTGACCATGACTGAGACCCAGGACCTCGCCGGCACCGGCGCCATCATCACCGGCTCGTCCCGCGGCATCGGTGCGGCCACTGCGCAGCTGATCGCAGCCCGCGGAGCGGGTGTGGTGATCAACTACCGGCAGAAGGCCCCCCGCGCGAAGAAGGTCGTCGCACAGATCGACGAGGCCGGCGGCCGTGCCGTGGCCGTCGGTGCGGACCTCACCGAAGCCGCGGGTGCCAAGAGCCTCGTGGACGCCGCCGTGGAGAACTTCGGCTCCCTGGACCTGCTGATCCTCAACGCCTCCGGCGGCATGGAGTCGGACCGGGGCGAGGACTACGCCCTGAAGCTCAACCGTGACGCCCAGGTCCAGATGCTCCGCGCCGCGCTCGACGTCATGCCTCGCGGTGCCCAGGTGGTCTTCGTGACCAGCCACCAGGCGCACTTCATCAATGAGACCGCCACCATGGACGCCTACGAGCCGGTGGCCCGCTCCAAGCGCGCCGGTGAGGACGCCCTGGTGGCGATGATCCCTGAGCTGGACGAGAAGGGGATCACGCTGACCATCGTCTCCGGGGACATGATCGAAGGCACGATCACCGCGACGCTGCTCGAGCGTGCCGAGCCCGGTGCGATCGACGCCCGCCGGGAAGCCGCCGGCAAGCTGTACTCCGTGGAGGAGTTCGCTGCGGAGATCGCCTCGACGGTGAATCGGGACGGTCTCGCCCAGGGCCACGTGGAGCTCGTCGGAGGCGCGGAGGACTTCCTCAGCCGGCAGGGCTGAGCCTCCACTGCCCCATACTCCGCACCGGGAGACACAGCACAGGGCCGGGAGCGACGATGAGTCGTCGCTCCCGGCCCTGTGCTGTGGGGAGCCAGGATCAGGCCAGGGTGACCAGGTCCTGGTATTCGGCGGTGTAGAGGTCCTCGACGCCGTCGGGCAGCAGCACCACACGCTCCGGATCCAGTGCCTCCACCGCACCCTCGTCGTGGGTGACCAGCACGACGGCGCCCTCGTAGGTCCGCAGCGCGGCCAGGATCTCCTCACGGGAGGCGGGATCCAGGTTGTTCGTGGGCTCGTCGAGCAGCAGCACGTTGGCGCTGGAGGCGACCAGGGTGGCCAGGGCCAGACGGGTCTTCTCACCGCCGGAGAGCACCTCCGCCGGCTTGTGGACGTCATCGCCGGAGAACAGGAACGAACCCAGGATCTTGCGCTGCTCGGTGTCCGCCAGCTCCGGTGCGGCGGTCTTCATGTTCTCCAACACGGTGCGTTCGGTGTCCAAGGTGTCGTGCTCCTGGGCGTAGTAGCCCAGCTTGAGCCCGTGTCCAGGGATGACAGCCCCGGAGTCTGGCTGGGCGACTCCGGCGAGCATGCGCAGCAGTGTGGTCTTGCCTGCCCCGTTGTAGCCGAGGATGACCACCCGGGAGCCTCGGTCGATCGCCAGGTCCACACCGGTGAAGATCTCCAGGGAGCCATAGGACTTCGAGAGCCCTTCGGCGAACAGCGGCGTCTTGCCGCAGGACGCCGGCTTCGGGAAGCGGATGTTGGCCACCCGGTCCGCCTGTCGCTCTCCTTCGAGTCCGACCATCATGCGGTCGGCCCGCTTCAACATGTTCTGCGCGGCGACCGCCTTGGTGGCCTTGGCACGCATCTTCTCCGCCTGGGAGCGCAGCGCCGTGGCCTTCTTCTCGGCATTGGCGAACTCGCGCTTGCGTCGCGCCTCGTCCTGCTCCCGCTGAACGAGATAGTTCTTCCACCCCATGTTGTAGACGTCCACCACACACCGGTTGGCATCCAGGTACAGCACCTTGTTGACGGTGCGCTCCATGAGCTCCACGTCGTGGGAGATCACGATGAATCCGCCCGAAAAGTGCTGCAGGTAGTCCCGGAGCCAGACGATGGAGTCCTGGTCCAGGTGGTTGGTCGGCTCGTCGAGAAGAAGGGTGTCGGCGTCCGAGAAGAGGATCCGCGCCAGCTCCACGCGCCGCCGCTGGCCGCCGGAGAGCGTCTTCAACGGCTGGGTGAGGATGCGCTCCGGCAAGTCGAGGTTCGCACAGATGGTGGCCGCCTCAGACTCTGCGGCGTAGCCGCCGGCTGCCACGAACCGAGCCTCCAGGGTGGAGTAGCGCTTCATGGCCCGGGCCTGGACGGCGTCGTCAGAGGAGCTCATCTGCTCCTCGGCCTGGCGCATCTTGGCCACGACCTCGTCAAGACCGCGCGCAGAGAGGATGCGGTCGCGGGCGAGCTGCTCCATGTTCTCCACTCGGGGGTCCTGGGGCAGGTACCCGATCGACCCGGTGCGCTCGACGTGACCGGCCGCGGGCAGGGCCTGGCCGGCGAGCACCTTGGTCATGGTGGTCTTCCCCGCGCCGTTGCGCCCCACCAGACCCACCTTGTCACCGGCGTCGATGCGGAAGGACACCTCGTCCATGAGCAGACGGGCGCCGGCTCGCAGCTCGAGGTTCGATACGCTGATCACAGTTGACAGGCCTTCCTGGGAGAGACGCGGACCGCCGCAGATCGGAGCAGCAGTCGAGACATGGCTGAGATGACGGACGGAGCGACGAGGAGCACGCTGAAGGGCGCCGACGCTCCGGCACACCCTGGACAGTCTAACGAGGCTGTCCAATCGGGCTCGCGGGTCCCCGCCTCTGGCCCGCAGCGCCTGGTCACCGAGGTCGACGCCGTCCACGTCGCCGTGGACCTGCCCGATGGCTCGCGTCGGACGATCCTCCACGAGCTGAGCCTCACCCTGGACGAGCCGGTGGTCGCGGTCGTCGGGGCCAACGGCTCCGGCAAGTCCACGCTGCTGCGGCTGGTGGCGGGCCTGGTCGCACCCACCGCCGGGGAGATCCGCTTCTCCCCGGCCGTGCCGCGGTCGGGGTTCATCTTCGCGAACCCGCAGGCACAGATCATCATGCCGGTGGTGGGCGAGGACATCGAGTTCTCGCTGCGGGAGACGGTGAAGTCCCGCGCCGAGCGCACCCGCCGGATGCGGGAGATCCTGACACAGCTGGAACTCGGACACCGGGCGGAGTCGAGCGTCTACGAGCTCTCCTCCGGCGAGCGGCAGAAGGTCGCCCTGGCCGGAGTGCTGGCCACTGAGCCCGAGCTGGTGATCGCCGACGAACCCACCACACTGCTGGATCTGCGCAATGCCGCAGAGTTCCGCCGCCGCCTGCTCGAGCTGCAGGTGCCCCTGCTGCTGGCCACCCATGATCTGGAGTTCGCGGCCCAGGCGGACCGGGTCCTCGTATTCGATCAGGGGCGGCTCGTGGACGACGACGAGCCGGCGGCAGCGATCGCTCGCTACCGCCGACTCGCCCTGCAGGAGCCTGAGGGCCGCTGAAGGCTCAGATGTTGAAGCCGAGGGCCCGCATCTGCTCGCGGCCGTCCTCGGTGATCTTCTCCGGCCCCCACGGCGGCATCCACACCCAGTTGAGCCGCCACTCGTCCACCATGGTGCCCACGTGCTGGCCGACCTGGTCCTCCAGGACGTCGGTCAGCGGGCAGGCGGCGGTGGTGAGGGTCATGTCGATGACCAGGGCGCCGTCCTCGGCGTAGTTCAGGCCGTAGAGCAGGCCCAGGTCGACGACGTTGATGCCCAGCTCCGGGTCGATGACCTCTTTGAGGGCCTCTTCGATGTCTTCGAGCGGTGTCCGCTCGGCGGTCGGGGTCTCACTCATGGTCCGCACTCCTTCCTTCGATGGCGTAACGCCACGGTGTCGCCATGTATGCCCGGCCTGTCCGGCCGGGGTGTCAGTCTTCGGTGCTCGGCGTGCGGGAGACGCGCGCCTGCAGCAGGGCGTCGTGCAGCGCCATCCAGCCCAGCAGGGCGCACTTGATGCGCGCCGGATACTTCGCGACGCCCACGAAGGCCGAGGCGTCCTCCAGCCTCTCCTGTCGTTCCTCGTCCGCCAAGGGGCGGCCTCGACCACGCATGAGCTCCCGGAAGGTCTCCCCCAGCTCTTCGGCCTCCGAGACCTGCGTGCCGTCGACGAGGTCATGCATGACCGACAGCGAGGCCTGGGAGATCGAGCAGCCGTGGCCCTCCCAGCCCAGACCCGCGATGCGCAGGTCCGTGCCGTCCTCCGAGGAGTCCAGCCTGACCCAGAGCCGGGCCTCGTCGCCGCAGGTCGGGTTGACCTGGAAGGATTCGCCGTCGTAGTTCTCCAGCGCACCTGCCCCGTGGCGTTCCCGGGAGTGGTCGAGGATCACCTGTTGGTAGAGCTGCTCCAGGGCGTCAGCCATGCTGCCCTCCCGAGGTGCTCCCCCCGAGGCCGAAGAACGGCCTCACACGCCCCAGCGCCTCCACGAACGCCGCGACCTCGTCAGGCGTGGTGTAGACGCCGGCTGAGGCTCGGGCCGAGGCGTGGACGCCGAGCCGCCGATGCACCGGCTGGGCACAGTGATGTCCCACGCGCACGGCGATACCGGCGTCGTCGAGCACCTGGCCCACATCGTGCGGGTGCACCCCCTCGACGTCGAAGGCCACCACGGCGAGCCGGTCGACGGGATCCGTGGGGCCCAGCACCCGCACACCGGGGACCGAGGCGATCCCGTCGAGCAGCAGCCGGGTCAGCTCCTCCTCATGTGCGGCGAAGGACTCCATACCCACACCGTGGAGATACTCCACAGCGGCGTGCATCCCCACGGTCTGGGCGACCATCTGCGTGCCGGCTTCGAAACGGTTCGGCGGCGGCATGAACGTGGTGGTCTCCATGGTGACGACCTCCACCATCGATCCGCCGGTGATGAACGGCGGCAGGAGCTCCAGCAGCTCACGGCGACCGTACAGGACGCCCACACCGGTGGGAGCGAGCATCTTGTGCCCGGAGAACGCGGCGAAGTCGACGTCGAGACCGTGGACGTCCAACGGCAGGTGGGCTGCGGACTGGCAGGCATCCAGCACCACGACGGCGCCGACGCGCCGCGCGTGCGCGACGACGTCGGCCACAGGGCTGATCGCGCCGGTGACGTTGGAGGCGTGCGTCAGCGCCACGATTCGGGTGCGCTCGGTGATCACGGAGAACGTCTCCGGATCCAGGCGGCCCTCATCCGTGAGGCCGATCCACCGCAGCGTGGCTCCGGTCCGTGCGGCGAGCTGCTGCCAGGGCACCAGGTTCGCGTGGTGCTCGGCCTCGGTGACCACGATCTCGTCACCTTCCGCGAGGGCGAAGCGCTCCGACGTCGCGGATTCGCCGCGTCCGAGCCGGGCGTCCAGCGTGGCGCTGAGGAAGCCGTGGCTGACCAGGTTGAGCGCCTCGGTGGCGTTCTTGGTCCACACGATCTCGTCCTCGTCGGCCCCGACGAAGCCGGCGACGGCGGCCCGAGCCGCCTCGTAGACCTCTGTGGCCTCTTCGGCGACCTGATGGGCACCGCGGTGGACAGCGGCGTTGGTGCGCTCGTAGAAGTGCCGTTCCGCCTCGAGCACAGCACGGGGCTTCTGCGCGGTCGCCGCGGTGTCCAGGTAGACCAGCGGCCGCCCGTCACGCACGGTGCGCTCCAGCAGCGGGAAGTCCGCACGGACGGCCGCCAGCTCCGCCGCGCTCAGAGAGCGGGCGGAGCCGGCGGCCGGCGCGGGCTGCGGGTGAGCAGCGGTCATGGGATCAGTGCCTCTCGAGATGGTCGTCTCAGGCGGTGGCCGCGAGGAAGCGGTCGTAGCCCTTCTCCTCCAGCTCATCAGCGAGCTCCGGACCACCGTGCTCGGCGACGCGCCCGTCGATGAACACGTGGACGTGGTCGGGCTTGATGTAGTTGAGGATGCGGGTGTAGTGCGTGATGAGCATGGTGCCCATGCCGTTGGCCTCATGGGCGCGGTTGACGCCCTCGGAGACCACGCGCAGGGCGTCGATGTCCAGACCCGAGTCGGTCTCGTCCAGGACGGCGAACTTCGGCTTGAACAGCTCCAGCTGCAGGATCTCCACGCGCTTCTTCTCACCGCCGGAGAAGCCCTCGTTGACGTTGCGGCTGGCGAAGTCGGCGTCGATCTTCAGCTGCTCCATCGCCTCGCGGACCTCCTTGGTCCAGGTGCGGAGCTTCGGCGCCTCGCCGTCCAGGGCGGTCTTCGCGGTGCGCAGGAAGTTGGTCATGGTCACACCAGGGACCTCCACCGGGTACTGCATGGCCAGGAACAGGCCGGCCTGGGCGCGCTCGTCCACGCCCATCTCCAGGACGTCCTCGCCGTCGAGGGTGATGGACCCGGAGGTCACCTCGTAGCGGGGGTGCCCGGCGATGGTGGCGGCCAGGGTGGACTTGCCGGAGCCGTTGGGGCCCATGATGGCGTGGATCTCACCGGAGGTGATGGTCAGGGAGACGCCCTTGAGGATCTCCTTGGTGCCCTGCTCGGTCTCGATGGAGACGTGGAGGTCCTTGATCTCGAGAGTAGACATGTCGTGTCCGTCGTCCTTTGCTGTGTCGTGAAGCGTCAGTGTCAAGCGGGTGGGGCAGTCCGGGCGCGCGCCCGGCGATGCTCAGAAGCCGGCGATCTCCAGCTCGTTCTCCAGGTCCTCCTGGAGGGAGTCCTCGATGCTGGACACACCGATCTTCTGTATGATCTCGTTCAGGAAGCCACGGACCACCAGCTGGCGGGCCTCCTTCTCCGGGATGCCCCGGGCCATGAGGTAGAAGAGGTGGTTCTCGTCGAACCGTCCGGTGGAGGAGGCGTGCCCGGCCCCCTCGATGACGCCGGTCTCGATCTCCAGGTTCGGCACCGAGTCCGCGCGGGCTCCGTCGGTGAGCACCAGATTCTGGTTCTTCTCGTAGGAGTCGGTCCCCACGGCCTCCTTGCGGATGAGCACGTCACCCACCCACACGGTGCGGGCCGAGGCGCCCTGGAGAGCGCCCTTGTACAGGACGTTGGACGTGTTCCGCGGCGAGTTGTGGTCCACGAACGTCCGGTGCTCAATGTGCTGACCGGCATCGGCGAAGTACAGGCCGTACATCTCCGCCTCCGCACCCTCGGCGGCGTAGCGGAAGTTGGTGTTGAGGCGGATGACTGCGCCGCCCAGCGACACGGCGACGTGCTTGTAGGACGCGTCGCGACCGACCTCGGCGTCGTGCTGTCCGACGTGGACGGCGTCGTCGTCCCAGCGCTGCAGGGAGATCACCTTCACGTCGGCGCCGTCGCCAACGATCACCTCCACGTTGCCGTTGAAGGCCGCGCTGCCGCGGTGCTCGAGCACGAACACCGCCTTCGCGTGGGTCCCGGCCTGCAGCACGATGTGGCTGTTGGCGCGACGTCCGGCGCCCGCCCCGGTGATGTCCACGCGGATCGGCTCCGCGACCTCGACGTCGGCCGGCACGCTGACGTGCAGCGCGTCGTCGACGTTCTTGGCCGCGACGGCGGCTGCGCGGTCCGCCGGCTGCAGGACGCTGTCGCGCGGAGCGATCCCCTGGGCCAGCGAGGAGACGAAGACGTCCTCGGAGGCGGTGACGCGGTGCTCCGCGGCGTCGGCCTGACCTGCCTCGTCGGTCAGCACGCCGGTCAGCTTCTTCAGCGGAGTGAAGCGCCACTCCTCCTCACGGCCGCTCGGCTGCGGGAAGCCGGCGACGTCGAATCCGGTGTGCCGGTTGGCCCGGGAGCCGATGCCGGAGGTCAGCTGCTTCGTCTCACCGAGCCCGCCGTGGCTGTGCTCAGCGGCCTGGTTGGTCTCAGCGGCGAGGTTCTCGCCCTCCTCCGTCATGCCGGGGATGGAGATGCGGCGTTCGCCGACCTCCACTCCTGCGACCTTCTCCGCCTGGTCAGCGGGGGTGTTCGTCATCTGTTCCTCGTCCCTTGTCTGTCGTGGAGATGTGGGTGAAGTCTGATCTCACGGAGACCCGCCCCGGGGGGGGCTCCCCCCGGAGCGGGTGTCCGTGCGTACGGCGATGAGGCCTCCGGTCAGCCGACCGAGCCTTCCATCTGCAGCTCGATGAGGCGGTTCAGCTCGAGGGCGTACTCCATCGGCAGCTCCCGGGCGATCGGCTCGATGAAGCCGCGCACGATCATCGCCATGGCCTCGTCCTCGGCCAGCCCGCGGGCCATGAGGTAGAACAGCTGGTCCTCGGAGACCTTGGAGACGGTGGCCTCGTGCCCGAGGGTCACGTCGTCCTCGCGGATGTCGATGTACGGGTAGGTGTCGGTCTTTGAGATCGTGTCCACCAGCAGGGCGTCACACACCACGGAGTTCGCCGAGTGCTCGGCTCCCTCGTTGACCTGGACCAGGCCGCGGTAGGAGGCGCGCCCACCGTTGCGGGCCACCGACTTCGAGACGATGGAGCTCGAGGTGTGCGGCGCCATGTGGACCATCTTGGAGCCGGTGTCCTGGTGCTGACCCTCGCCGGCGAAGGCCACGGAGAGGGTCTCACCCTTGGCGTGCTCACCGGTCAGGTAGACCGCGGGGTACTTCATGGTGACCTTGGAACCGATGTTTCCGTCGATCCACTCCATGGTGCCGCCGGCGTCGACGACGGCGCGCTTGGTGACCAGGTTGTACACGTTGTTCGACCAGTTCTGGATGGTCGTGTAGCGCACGCGGGCGTTCTTCTTGACCACGATCTCCACGACCGCCGAGTGCAGCGAGTCCGTGTCATAGATCGGGGCGGTGCAGCCCTCGATGTAGTGGACGTAGGAGTCCTCGTCGGCGATGATCAGGGTTCGCTCGAACTGACCCATGTTCTCGGTGTTGATGCGGAAGTAGGCCTGGAGCGGGATCTCGACGTGCACGCCCTTGGGGACGTAGACGAAGGAGCCGCCGGACCACACCGCGGTGTTCAGGGCGGCGAACTTGTTGTCGCCCACCGGGATGACGGAGCCGAAGTACTCCTCGAAGAACTCCGGGTGCTCCTTCAGTGCGGTGTCGGTGTCCATGAAGATGACGCCCTGCTCCTCCAGGTCCTCACGGATCTGGTGGTAGACCACCTCAGACTCGTACTGGGCGGCCACGCCGGCCACCAGACGCTCACGCTCGGCCTCCGGGATGCCGAGCTTCTCATAGGTGTTGCGGATGTCCTCGGGCAGGTCCTCCCAGGTGCGGGCCTGCTTCTCCGTGGAGCGCACGAAGTACTTGATGTTGTCGAAGTCGATCTCAGAGAGGTCGGCTCCCCACATCGGCAGCGGCTTGCGCTCGAAGTACTTCAGGCCCTTCTTGCGCAGCTTGAGCATCCACTCCGGCTCGTCCTTCTTGGAGGAGATGTCGGCGACGACGGCCTCGTCGAGACCGCGCTTGGCGTTGGCGCCGGCGACGTCGGAGTCGGACCAGCCGTACTCATAGGCCCCGATCGCGTTGAGCTCCGGATTCTTCTCCAGGATCTCAGAGATGACGCCCGGGTCCTCGGTGCGCTGGATCTGCTCGGTCATGACAACCTCTCTTGTTGACGGGGGGAGATGACGATTCTCTTGCGTCCACCGGACAGGCGGCTGCCTGCGGAGGCGGTGCGTGTCGTGGGGTCCTGCGGGGCATCGGACGCTGCACGTCGGGCCCGCTGTTCGGCGGCGAGCCGCTCGCGGCCCACCGGGACGTGTGTGGTGCAGACGTGGGCTCCCGCGGCCTGCGTCGAGAGCCGCCGGACGTCCACTTCGAGCAGGCGAGAGATCATCTCGGTCTCTTCCTCGCAGAACACCGGATGGGCCTCAGCTATTTCCCGCACCGGGCAGTGTCCCTGACAGAGCTGGGTGGACTGCATGGCCAGCAGCGGATTGTCCCGGCCCACTTTGCGGGTGAAGCCGGCGAACCCGTCCTCGCTGAAGAGCTCGGCCAGTCTCTCCGCACGCTCGTCGAGGTCGTCGATGCCGGCCAGGTGCTGGCGGTAGCGATCCTCGTGGCCGGCGAAGTAGGCCTCTGCCAGCGCGCGGGGCGCCTCGTCACCGACGGCGTCGCCGAGCACGTCGAGAGCCCGCCGGGCCAGCCCGAGATAGTCGTCGCCGAGTACCTGCTGGCCCTCCTGCGAGATCACGTAGCGTCGGGAAGGACGTCCGGCACCCTTGCGACGGGAGGTGACGTTCTTGATCTCCACGATGCCCTGCTCGGTCATCGCGTCGAGGTGACGGCGTACAGCGGCGGCCGTGAGGTCAAGGCGCCTCCCGAGCGCCGCAGCGCTGATGGGGCCCTCCTCCACGACGAGCTGCAGCACCCGCTCACGCGTGGTGCCGTCGCCGTCCCGACCCGCGTCGACCTGCGCCGACACGGGCTCTGCGGAGCTCCGGCTCGAATACATGATCCTATTATGACTTATTCAAAACAGGCGTGCCAGTAAGGCGACCCTGCATTGATGCAGATCACAGCCGGGGCCACGAGCCTCGGCACAGGATGTCATCCTCCCACCCTCCAGCACCCTCGACCTCTACTACAACCTGTAGAAATGTAGAATGTCCTGGTGCCCCAGCATCCCCTCTGCCTCAGCCTGCGCCAGGTCCGATACGCGGTCGGCTCCGCCCGGTCCGCAACCGGTGTGCAGGAGATCCTCCGCGGCGTCGACTTCACCGCCCGCCGCGGCGAAGTGACCGTCCTCCTGGGGCCCAACGGTGCGGGGAAGACCACCGCACTGGGCTGCGCGCAAGGCCTGCTGCGACCCTCCCAGGGCACGGTCTCCCTGCTGGGCGAGGACCCCTGGCGGGCCGGGGCTGGGCTGCGCGCCCGGGTCGGCGTCATGCTCCAGGACGGCGGCCTCCCCCAGTCGGTGCGACCGAAGGTGCTGCTCGAACACGTCGCCCGGCTCCACGCGGACCCCTGGCCGCTTCAGGACCTGGTGGACCGCCTGGACATGTCCGGATTCATGGGCACCACCGTGCGCCGCCTCTCCGGCGGGCAGCGGCAGCGCGTCGCCCTGGCCGCCAGCCTCATCGGCCGCCCGGAGGCCGTCTTCCTGGACGAACCGTCGGCCGGCCTGGATCCACAGTCGCGGCAGACCGTCTTCGAGCTGGTCACGCATCTGCGGGACCGGGGGCTGGGCATCGTGCTGACCACCCATCTGCTGGAGGAGGCCCAACGCCTGGCCGATTCGGTGCACATCCTCAAGGACGGCGTCGTCGTGCGGCACGGCACCGTGGCCGAGCTCACCGACGACGGGCGCAGCCGGCGGCTGATCTTCGTCTCGCCCCGCACTTTGACCCGTGCCGAGCTCGAGGCGGCTCCGACGCCGATGAGCCTCGACGGCGGGGCGGACAACGAGCCCGGAGCGCGGTGGGCCGCCGGAGGCATCAGTGGCCCCCAGGATCTCCACCGTCTCACGGACTGGTGGCGCCAGATCGATCTGATGCCCGGCGAGGTCTCCTTCGAGGCCCGCACCCTCGAGGACGTCTTCTGGGAGGTCTCCGTCTCATGACCCCGCCGCTCTCCCGCCCCGCTCCGGCGAGCCGGCGCATCCTCGCCCATGGCTTCTACGAGACCCGCAACACGCTGCGCAACGGCGAACAGCTGCTGGTCTCGATCATCCTTCCTGTGTTGGTGCTCATCGGAGCGCACCGTCTGGACATCGTCTCCGGCACGACCTCCGGAGGCCTCAGCGTGCCCGGGATCGATGTCATCACCCCCGGGGTGCTCGCACTGTCCGTGATGGCCTCTGCCTTCACCGGACAGGGCATCGCGGCCGGCTTCGAACGGCAGTACGGGGTGCTGGCCTATCTGTCCACCACTCCGCTCGGGCCGACCGGCCTGATCCTCGGCAAGGCCGTGGCCGTCGTCTGCGTCGTGGTCATCCAGGTGGTCGTCATCGGGGCGGCAGGACTGATGCTGGGCTGGCAGCCTGACCCCGGAGGCCTGGCGTGGCTGTCGCTGGTCCTCATCCTGGGTGCCACCGCCTTCACTGCGCTGGGCCTGCTGCTGGCCGGCACGGTGCGAGCAGAGGCGACACTCGCACTGACCAACATCCTGTGGGTTCTGCTGGGGGCCGCCGGAGGCACCGTGTTCCCGCTCGACCATGACGGACCGGGCGCCCTGCTGCTCCTGCTCCCCTCCGCGGCGCTGGGCGAGGGCCTGCGCGCCGCTTCCATCGACGGGGCACTGGCCCCGGTCCCTGCTCTCGTCCTGGCGGGCTGGTCCGTGCTCGCCGTCCTCGCCGCACGAAGGTGGTTCCAATGGCGCTGACCGACTCCCTGACCCGCCGACTCCCCACCCGTATCACGACCATGACGCGGATCCTGGCGATCGCCACCCTGGTGTCCAACATCGGCATCATGGTCACCGGCGGCGCCGTGCGGCTCACCGACTCGGGCCTCGGATGTCCGGAGTGGCCCCGCTGCACCCCCGAGTCCTGGGTCTCCACCCCCGAGATGGGCATCCACGGTGCGATCGAGTTCGGCAATCGGCTGCTCACCTACGTGCTCATCGCCATCAGCGTGGCCATGTTCTTGGCGATCGTCCGGCTCTGGGACAGCCACCGTCCACTCGTCGTCCGGTCGCTGCTGATCGGCCTGGGCATTCCGCTGCAGGGCGTGATCGGCGGCATCACCGTCTGGACGAACCTCAACCCGTGGGTGGTGGGCCTGCACTTCGTGCTGTCCTCGGTCCTCGTCATGCTCGCCGCCCAGCTGCTGCATCGAGTGAACCTGGAGCTCCGACACGACGGTGAGGCCGGACGTCCCCTCGTGGACGGGCCGGTGGACTCCGTCAGCTCCGCGATGGCTCCGGTCGTGCTGGGCGCCAGCTGGATCGCCGTCGTCCTGGGCACGATCGTCACGGGCACAGGCCCGCACGCCGGAGACCCGGGCGCCCCCCGGCACGGTTTCGACCCGGACCTGGTCACCCGCCTCCACACGATCCCGGTGTGGGTGCTGTGCGCGGCGACGCTGGCCATCCTGGTCCGGCAGCTCCGGCACCAGGCGTCCCCTGCTCAGCGGAAGGCCACCTGGTGGTTGGTCGGCCTGATCCTGGGCCAGGCCACCATCGGCTATGTCCAGCACTTCACCGGACTCCCCATCCTGCTCGTCCTGCTGCACATGCTCGGCTCCGCCGTGCTCATCGCCGCGGCGATAGTCCTGGTGGACAGGCTGCGGGCCCCGTATCGGACCCGCGGCCTGGACCGCGGGGCCCCGACGCAGGCCTCGGCACCCCGGTGAACACCGAGGTCGACGGTCACATCCTCAGCTGAACGGTTCCCGCCACACGGTCATGGACGGCGCGCCCGTCGGGCCCGAAGAGGATCGCCGGGAGGATCACCACCAGCAGCCCCGTGCGTACGGCCGACCAGAGCGGGCCCGGGGCCCGAGTGCCGCGCACCACCTGGATGCGGACCAGTCGTTTGCCGATGGTCACCCCGAGCAGACCCACCAGGATAATGTGCATCGCGGCGAAGATCAGCAGGGTCACCACCGGGTCGCCGGCGAACCAGACGGTGGAGATCAGCAGCGCGATCCCCCAGTCGATGAGCAGAGCGAGCACCCGGCGCCCGAACGGGGCCAGGCTGCCTGGGCCGTCCTCCGGAAGGCCCAGGCGTTCCCCCGGCCAGCTGTCTCCGATCCCCTCCCCGGAGGGCTCGGAACCACCAGGGCGCGCGTCTCGGCTGTCTGGCACGGATCTCCTCTGCTCGACGGACCGTCGGCAACATGTCTGCCGACGGACTCCGACCCACCATTCTACGGGCGAGGACGCTGTCCGGGCGGGACTGACCGACGGGGATGAGCGACTTAAGTTACATGGCTGAAACATCTGCGTGATGGCCGAGAAACCCTGCCTGCCTAGCGTGGACTCCAGAGCGTGAGCCTCGGGCCACGGCTCAGGTGACGCGGACCGGCCATCACGACGGCACGACCCCGGTGCACCCCGCGCCGGATCAGGTCATCGACGGTGATCGGTCCCACACACCTGTGCCGATCCGGCTAGGGTGAACAACGCAGACCGGGTCCGCCCGGTGTCCAGCACGATATCCATAGGAGCAAGGACGCATGTTCAGCAACCCCGAAGAAGTCCTGAAGTTCATCCAGGAGGAGGATGTCCGCTTCGTCGACATCCGGTTCACGGACCTCCCCGGCAGTCAGCACCACTTCAACGTCCCGGCGAAGACCGTCGACCTCGACTTCTTCGAGAACGGGCAGCTGTTCGACGGCTCCTCGATCCGCGGGTTCCAGGGCATCGAAGAGTCTGACATGCAGCTCATCCCGGATGTCGCCACCGCCTTCATCGACGAGTACCGCGTCGAGAAGACCCTGGCGATGAACTTCTCCATCGTGAACCCGCGTACCGGCGAGCCCTACGTCCGCGACCCGCGCGGCGTCGCGCAGAAGGCCGAGGAGTACCTGGCTTCCTCCGGCATCGCCGACACCGCCTTCTTCGGTGCTGAGGCCGAGTTCTTCCTCTTCGACGATGTGAAGTGGCAGTCCTCGCCGCAGGCCTCCTTCTACTCGGTCGACTCCGACGAGGCCAACTGGAAGTCGGCCGAGGAGCTCGCAGGCGGCAACCTGGGCCACAAGCTCGCCACCAAGGGCGGGTACTTCCCGGTCTCGCCGCAGGACAAGAGCGCCGACCTCCGTGACGCGATCTGCATCGCGATGGACAACGCCGGCCTCGAGGTCGAGCGTTCCCATCACGAGGTCGCCGCTCCGGGCCAGCAGGAGATCAACTACAAGTTCAACACGCTGGTCCACGCCGCCGACGATGTCCAGAAGTTCAAGTACGTCGTGAAGAACACCGCCGACCAGTTCGGCAAGTCGGCCACGTTCATGCCGAAGCCCGTCTTCGAGGAGAACGGCTCGGGCATGCACTGCCACCAGTCCCTCTGGAAGGACGGCGAGCCGCTGTTCTTCGACGAGAAGGGCTACGCGAACCTCTCCGACACCGCGCGGTGGTACATCGGTGGCCTGCTCAAGCACGCCCATGCGGTCCTGGCGTTCACCAACCCGACGGTGAACTCCTACAAGCGACTGGTCAAGGGCTATGAGGCCCCGGTCTCCCTCGTGTACTCGCAGGGAAACCGTTCCGCCTCGATCCGCATCCCGATCACCGGGGCAAACCCGAAGGCGAAGCGCCTCGAGTTCCGCGCTCCGGACGCCTCGGGGAACCCGTACCTGGCCTTCGCCGCGCAGATGATGGCCGGCCTGGACGGCATCCGCAACCGCATCGAGCCCCACGAGCCGGTCGACAAGGACCTCTACGAGCTGCCGCCCGAGGAGCTGGCCACCATCCCTCAGGCCCCCGGCTCGCTGGATGAGGCGCTGGAGGCTCTGGAGAACGACTACGAGTTCCTGCTCGAGGGCGGGGTGTTCACCGAGGAGATCGTCAAGACCTGGATCGCCTACAAGCGTGAGCAGGAGATCGAGCCGCTGAACCTGCGCCCGAACCCGCACGAGTTCGAGCTCTACTACTCGGTCTGACCCGCAGACTCAGGTCGACGTCGAAGGCCCCGTGGGCGGCAGCTGCCAGGCTGTCCCCCACGGGGCCTTTCGCGTGCGCTGCGGTGGGCGCCCCTCTGCCCACGGTGCCGGGACCCACGGCCATACGCCCTGGCCACCGACCTCCGCCCGCCACTAGGGTCTGAGGGCACACCCCACGCCCGACGCCCGACGACCAGCGGCCACCACATCCCGAAGGCCGCAGGAGGCCGCCGCCATGTCAGAGATCGCCGCCCGTCACGCCCGCCTTGCCGCCGACTTCAGGAGCACCGCCGCCTCCGTGCCCCCGGGCCGGTGGGACGCGCCCTCACCCTGCCAGGGCTGGACCGCACACGACGTCGTCGCCCACGTCATCGAGGCGCACCTGATGCAGCTCGGTTTCGCCGATACCGTTCCGCCGAACGTGCCTGATGCCGTCGAAGCCCCCGTCGAGGCCCTGGACGTCGTGATCGCCGCGGTCCAGGACCAGCTCGGGGACCGCGGCCGCGCCACGCAGGTGATCGACGGAATCGGCGGGCAGATGCCCTGGGAGACCTCCGTCGACTCGTTCCTGTGCTTCGACCTGCTCGTCCACCGCTGGGACCTCGCCCGTGCCGCAGGCTTGCCGGAGGCGCTGCCTCCCGAGGACGTCCGTTGGGCGTCGGCCGTCGCCGACGGGTTCGGCGAGATGCTCCACGCCGAAGGAGTCTGCGCCCCACCGCTGGAACCTCCCCAGGACGCCGATGAGCAGACCACGTTCCTGGCCCGGCTCGGCCGACGCGCCTGGTGATCATGCTCTCAGCGAATCCGGGATGACGTGCCGCCGCGCCCCTGTTGGATCCGGTGAGCGCTGACACGGGTCAGCGCACCCGTCCGTCCGGAACCGCCGAGGAGCTGCTGTGCCTGCATCCCGTCCCCTGTCCCTGCTGGATCTGGCGACCGTGCGGTCCCCGGAGACGATCGCAGACGGCATCGCCCGCAGCCGCCGACTGGCACGCACCGCCGACACCCTGGGCTACACCCGGCTCTGGTTCGCCGAGCATCACAACATGCCCCACATCGCCTCCTCGGCGACCTCGCTGATGATCCAGCACATCGCCGCGGCCACCGAGAACCTCCGCGTCGGCTCCGGCGGCATCATGCTGCCCAACCACACTCCCCTGGTCATCGCCGAGCAGTTCGGCATGCTGGAGACTCTCTTCCCCGGGCGGATCGACCTCGGTCTGGGTCGGGCCCCAGGCACCGACGGCGCGACCATGCGGGCGCTGCGCCGCGACGGCACCGAGGCCGACCGGTTCGAGTCCGACATCATGGAGCTCAACGGCTATCTGTCCGGATACTCCCGCATCCCCGGGGTCCGGGCCTACCCGGGGGACGGCACCGACATCCCCCTCTACGTCCTCGGGTCTTCCCTGTTCGGTGCCCAGCTGGCCGCCAAGCTCGGGCTGCCCTATGCCTTCGCCTCCCACTTCGCCCCGCAGATGCTGACCCAGGCCGCGGATCTCTACCGGTCCACCTTCGACGCCACCCGGTCGCTGCTCGGCCCCGAGGCCCGCCCGCACTTCATCGCCGCGGCCAATGTGATCGCCCACGACGACGCCGACGCGGCCCGGGCCCAGCGCCGAGCCGCCGAAGACTCCTGGATCCGCAGCATGCTCGGCCGAAACCGGACGTTGACGGACGACGACGTCATCATGCTCCGTGACCATCCGGCAGGTCAGCAGGTGCTCGACATGCTCTCACGCACCGTGGCCGGCACGGGAGCAGAGGTCATCGCCTGGCTGGACCGCCTGGCCGAGGAGGTCCAGGCCGACGAGCTGATGCTGGTCAACCTCGCACCCGAGGAGGATGTCCAGCACCGCACTTTGGAGCTCCTCTCGCCGACCGCATGACGGTGCCGGGTTCTCGGCGTCCGACCCTCGGAGTCCGTCAGACGTCTTCGTAGAAGAGCCTCTCGTAGACCTGCCGGCAGCGCCGCGTCGTACGCAGATAGTGTTCCTCGAAGGCGGCTGCGGAACCGGCGTCGAAGCCGCACCAGCGGGCCACGGCCTCCAGGTCCCGGCGCGATGAGGGCAGCACGTCCGATGTCCGTCCGCTCCACACCTTCATGGCGGCCCTGGCTCGGGTGCACAGCCTCCAGGCCTCGGCCAGCACGGCGGCGTCCTCTGCCGCCAGCAGCTCATGCTGAACCAGCACCTCGAGGGTGTCCAGCGTGTTCGTCACCCGGAGCTCCGGGTGCTCATAGGCATGCTGCAGCTGGAGCAGCTGGGCCAGCCATTCCACGTCGGAGAGACCGCCGCGCCCCAGCTTCACATGACGGGACGGGTCGGCGCCACGGGGAAGGCGCTCCGATTCGACCCGGGCCTTGATCCGCCGGATCTCCCGCACCTCAGACTCGGAGGGTGCCGGGGCGTAGCGGACCTCATCCACCAGCTCCATGACGTCGGCCGCCAGCTCGTCGCAGCCGGCGATGGGACGGGCTCGCAGCAGCGCCTGGCGCTCCCAGACGTCCATCCACCGCCGGTAGTACTCGCGGAAGGACTCCAGGGTCCGGGAGATCGGGCCGGTCTTGCCCTCGGGCCGGAGATCGGTGTCGAGCTTCAGGGGGTCCTCCCCACGCACCGGCGGCTTCACCGACTGGGAGAGCAGAGCGGTCAGCCGTGTCGCCAGACGCCGGGCCTGCTCATCGGCGACGGTCGGGTCCGCCCCCTCGACGGCGCGGTGCACGAACATGGCGTCCATGTCCGACCCATAGGAGATCTCTTGGCCACCCTGCCGTCCCATGGCGACCACGAGGAACTTGACGTGCTCGCCCTGCTCGGCAAAGACCTCCCGCTCGGCCACGTGCAGGGCGCCCAGGGTCGCGGCCCTGTCGACGTCGGAGAGCGCACGGCCCACCTCGTCCAGCTCCAGCAGCCCGGCGGCGTCGGCGATCGCGATCCGAAGCACCTCGCGCTGACGCACCAGTCGGGTGAGCCGGACCGCGGTGGACGCGTCCCCCTCATGCCGGGCCAGCTGATTTCGGATCTCCGTCCACAGCGACTCGAAGCTCAGCGGTCGCAGCGCAGAGTCGTCACCCAGCCACCGGCTCGACTCCGGCGAGTGCTCCAACAGGTCGGAGATGAAGCGGGAGCTGGTGAGGATGTGGCACAGCCGCTCGGCGGCCACCGAGGAGTCCCGCAGCATCGTCAGATACCAGGGGCTCGTGCCCAGGGACTCGCTGAGCCTCCGGAAGGCCAGCAGTCCGGAGTCGGGATCCACCCCTTCGGCGAACCAGCCCAGCATCATCGGCAGGATGCGGCGCTGCAGCGTCGCACGCCGGGTGACTCCCGCGGTGAGCGCCTCGATATGCCGCATGGCGCCGGAGGTGTCCGAATACCCCAAGGCGGCGAGCCGGTCCTGTGCGGCCTGGGACGACAGGCGGACCTCCTCGTCGGAGAGCACCGCAGTGGTCGAAAGCAGCGGACGGTAGAAGATCGTCTCGTGGAAGCTCGCCACCTCACGCACCACGCTGCGCCAGGCCTTGAGCAGGTCCTCAGCGGAATCCCGTCGGTCAGCCTGCGGCGGCCGCACAGCATGGGCGAGGGCGCGGAGCTCCGGCTCCCTCCTGGGCATCAGATGCGTGCGTCGCATGTTCGACATCTGGATCCGGTGCTCGTAGAGCCGCAGCTGTCGGTAGCAGCGGGACATGGCCTCCTGGTCCCGGCTGGCCATGTACTCGCCCTCTCCGAGCGCCCGGATGGCGGTCAGCGTGTCCCGGACGTGCAGCTCCTCGTCCACGCGTCCATGGACCAGCTGCAGCAGCTGCACCGTGAACTCGATGTCACGCAGCCCTCCACGGCCGAGTTTGATCTCCCGGTCCACATGCTCGGCAGGGATGTGTTCGAAGACCCGCCGGCGCATGCGCTGGACGTTCTCCACGAACTCCGGCTGCTGCGAGGAGCTCCACACCAGCGGCCACAGCGTGGTGATGTAGGCCTCGCCCAATGCCGAGCTGCCGGCGATGGGGCGCGCCTTGAGCAGCGCCTGGAACTCCCAACCGTGGGCCCACCGCTTGTAGTACTCCACATGGGACTCCAGGGTGCGGGTGAGCGGGCCGTCCTTGCCCTCGGGCCGCAGATTCGCATCGACCTCCCACAGCCCTGGTTCCGGCGCCGAGGAGTTGATGACCTTGGAGATGCCTCCGGCCAGCCCTCCGGCGATCGAGCTGACCTGCGCGTCGTCCACGTCCTCAGGCCCGCGATGGACGAAGACGACGTCCACGTCGGAGATGTAGTTCAGCTCGCGGGCCCCGCATTTGCCCATCCCGATGACCCCGAGCTCCACCTGCTGGGCGATCGGGCCGTGACGCTCCACCAGCTCCGCCCGAGTCACGGCGAGGGCGGCCTCCACGGCCGCGGCCGCCAGGTCTGCCAACTGCTGGGAGACCAGCGGCTGATAGGCCAGCGGGTCCGACGCGGTGAGGTCACGCAGAGCCACGGCGGTGAGCAGGCGACGATAGGCCACTCGCAGGGCGACCGCGGCGTCGCGGGCCGTGAACCCGTCATCCAGGCGGGCCACCGGCGTCTCTGACCCGGGGACTGCGCGCACCTCCTCGAGCAGGACCCGCCGGAGGTCCTCAGCGTCGTCGACCCGCGGCCGACCATCGGGGGATGGAAGATCCGCCTCCTCCCGGTGATCGAACACCACGCGCACCGCGTCAGGGCGGCGCACCAGGAACTCGCCGAGCGCCCTCGAGGAGCCCAGGAGCCGGATCAGCGGGACCGCCTGCGGATGGTGGCCGTCGCTGACCTCCTCGAACAGCGCGAGGACGTCCGGTGCCTGCTCGAGCAGCCGGATGAGCAGCAGCAGGGCCTGATCGGCATCGGGGGCCCGCCTCAGCGTGCCCAGGAGTTCCGGCCTGCCGATCGTCCGCAGCTGATCGTCCTGCAGGAAGGCCGCAGCTCGGTCCAGCTCGTCGAAGCCGGCGGCGATCAGGTCGCGTGTGGACGGTGTGCTCATGCTCGTCCGGCCGGTCTCAGATCATGCCCAGGTATCGGTTGATCTCGAAGGGCGAGACGTTGATCCGGTACTCGTCCCATTCCTGCTGCTTGTTGCGCAGGAAGTTCTCGAAGACCTGCTCGCCGAGGATCTCCGCCACGAGCTCGGAGTCCTCCATCTGGCGGATCGCATCGTGCAGCGTGCCGGGCAACGGCTTGATGCCCAGTGCCTTGCGCTCCGGGGTGGTCAGAGACCACACGTCCTCAGTGATCGCCTCCGCCAGCTGGTACTCCTCCTGGATGCCCTTCAGCCCGGCACCCAGCACGACCGCGTAGGCGAGGTAGGGGTTGGCGGAGGAGTCGATGCCACGGAACTCCACCCGCGCAGAGCCGCCCTTGGTGGGCTTGTACAGCGGCACCCGCATGAGGGCCGACCGGTTGTTGTGCCCCCAGGAGACGTGCGACGGCGCCTCTCCCCCGCCCCAGAGGCGCTTGTAGGAGTTCACGAACTGGTTGGTCACCGCCGTGAACTCCGGCGCGTGGGTGAGCACACCGGCGATGAACTGCCGGGCGATGGTGGAGAGGTTGAACTCGGCGTTCGGCGCGAAGAACGCGTTCGTGTCGCCCTCGAAGAGGCCGAAGTGCGTGTGCATGCCCGAGCCGGGGTGCTCGGCGAAGGGCTTGGGCATGAAGGTCGCGTATTTGCCCTGCATCACGGCGACCTCCTTGATCACCGTGCGGAAGGTCATGATGTTGTCCGCCGTGGTCAACGCGTCCGCGTAGCGGAGGTCGATCTCGTTCTGGCCGGGTCCGGCCTCGTGATGGCTGAACTCCACCGAGATCCCCACGGCCTCCAGCATGGAGACCACATGGCGGCGGAAGTCCTGGGAGACGCTGCCGGTCACGTGGTCGAAGTATCCTGCCCGGTCCACCGGCACGGGGTAGCCGTCCGCGTCGACCTCGTCGGAGTCGAGCAGGTAGAACTCGATCTCCGGGTGGGTGTAGCAGGTGAAGCCCATCTCCGCGGCGGTGTCGAGCTGTCGGCGCAGCACGGAGCGCGGGTCAGCGGCGGCCGGCTCCTGGTCCGGCGTGAGGATGTCGCAGAACATCCGGGAGGTGGGCTCATCCTCGCCCCGCCACGGCAGGATCTGGAAGCTCGAAGGGTCGGGCTTCAGCAGCATGTCCGACTCGAAGACGCGGGAGAGTCCCTCGATGGAGGAACCGTCGAAGCCCAGCCCTTCGCTGAAGACGCCCTCCACTTCGGCGGGCGCCAGGGCGACCGACTTCAGCGCGCCCACGACGTCGGTGAACCACAGACGCACGAAGCGCACGTCCCGTTCCTCGATGGTGCGCAGTACGAATTCCTGCTGTCGATCCATGCTCGCTGCAGCCTCTCTGCCGTGCGTGGGTGTCTCGCCGCTCCCACTCTACCCAAGTCTTCGCCCACGTCGGGGCCATCCGGGGTGCGCCGACCCTCATGCCGGCCCACCGGCAGAAGGCGCTAGCCTGGAGCCATGCCAGCTGAGAATCAGAGCAGCGAGACAGACACCCAGGCCACCTCCCCCGCGACCGCCCCCTATGGGGGGTCAGGCGGCGCGGCGGCCGGAGGCGCCACAGGCGAGGCCGGGGCGACGCCGCACTCCCCCTCGCGGATCCGCACGGTCCACCTGCGACGTTTCAAGGACGACGGCCGCCGCTTCGCCATGCTGACCGCCTATGACGCCCAGATCGCCTCGATCTTCGACGAGGCCGGCGTCGAGGTGCTGCTGGTGGGCGACTCCGCCGCCAATGTCATGATGGGCCGGACCACCACGCTGCCGATCACGGTGGACGAGATGCTGGTGTTCTCCCGATCAGTGGTCAACGGCGTCCGGCGCGCCCTGGTGGTGGCCGATGTGCCGTTCGGCAGCTACGAGGCCTCCCCGCAGCAGGCGGTGGCCACCGGCGTGCGCTTCCTGAAGGAGGCCGGCGTCCACGCGGTGAAGGTCGAGGGGGATGCCGCCATGGCGCCCCACGTGCGCGCCATGGTCGCCGCCGGGATCCCCGTCATGGCGCATGTGGGATTCACTCCGCAGTCGGAGCACGCGCTCGGAGGCTACCGAGTCCAAGGCCGCGGCGATGCGGCCGCCCGAGTGCTCGAGGACGCGCGAGCCATGCAGGACGCCGGCGCGTTCTGCGTGCTCATGGAGATGGTCCCCTCGGAGGTCGCCGCCGAGGTCGACGCCGCTCTGGAGGTCCCGACCATCGGCATCGGCGCCGGAGGGTCCACCACCGGGCAGGTGCTCGTGTGGCAGGACATGCTCGGCATGACCCAGGGCCGCGTGCCTCGCTTCGTGAAGCGCTATGCCGACCTTCGCGGGGTGATCTCCGAGGCCGCGACGGCTTTCGCCGACGACGTGCGCTCGGGCACGTTCCCCGCGGAGGAGCACGGGTTCTGAGTCAGCCCTCGGCGTCCTCCGCCGGGTCGCTCTCGTCCCATCGCTCGTTGTTCGCCCGCACCTTCTCCATGGCGCGGGCCGCCTCCGCATGGGAGTTGTAGGGACCCAGGAGGTGCTTCCAGCTGGACTGGGCGCCCTGCTCGACCTCGCCTGTGCGGACGTTGTACCAGTACTGCGTGCTCATGGCTCCAGCCTACGCCGCACGCCCTCGCAGGCACAGCGCGAAAGCGCGGCATCAGGCACAGCGCGAAGGCGCGGCATCAGGCACAGCAGACGACGTCGACCCCCTCCTGCTCCAGCCAGAGCCGTCGCTCGCGAGACAGACGCCCCGTGGCGAGGGTGTCTACCGCCGAGGAGGGGCACACCGAGAAGACCGCCGAGAGCCCGATCTTCTCGGCCGCCGCGGCGGCGACCACCTGACGGGAGGACCCGATGAGCGCCTTCTTGACGTCGGCGTCCTGAAGCGTGGACGCCGTCATCCCGGACTCCTCGTCCCATCCGCAGACCCCCAGCACGCCGATGTCCGCCCGGAAGTCCTCGATGTCGCGCACCGCCCGGTGGCCGCTCCAAGACAGCTCTCCAGGGTTGAGCTCGCCTCCGGGGGTCAGCACCCGGATCCCCCTCCCTGAGGCGTCCCCTCCCTCCGCAAGCACGGCCGCGAGATGCACCGACAGAGCGAGGACGGTGAGCTCCCGCCCGGCCAACGCTCGGGCCACCGCTCCACAGGTGGTGCCGTCGTCGAGGATCACGCTGGAGCCGTCCGGGATCATGGCGGCCACCGCCTCCCCGATCCCGCGCTTCTCCTCCACATGAGTCTCGCTGCGCACCTGGAACGGCAGCTGCGCGCCTCGTGCGGGCAGCCCGACGGCACCCCCATGGATGCGCCGCAGCACCCCGCGGCGTTCGAGATCGCTCAGGTCCCGGCGAATGGTCATCGCAGAGGCCCCGGTGGCGCGGACCAGATCGGAGGCGCGCACCTCGTCGCCGCCCCGCACGGCTGCGATGATCGTTCTGTGTCTGTTCGCACGTTGCATGTGTTCGATCTGATCGGAAGACTGCTCGCCATGCAAATGCCCAGCCCAGCGGACCGCGTGCCGACTCCGCCGCCGGCCTCACTGCGACGCAGCCGGATGGCGACCATGGCGGCCTTCGCCACGAACGGCGCCCTGCCGGCCTCCCTGCTGGCCCGGTATGCGGAGGTCAAGGAGGCCCTGGGACTGAGTCCGGCGCTCTTCGGACTGCTGGTCGTCGGCATCGGTCTGGGCGGCACGCTGGCCGTGCACCTGCCGGGAGTGATCTCCCGTCGCTTCGGCGTCGCCTGGTCGGCCGGTGTGGGCACGGCCTGGGTGGGCGGCTCCCTGGTGGTGGCCACCTCCGGCGTGGCGCTGGCCAGCCCGTGGCTCGTCCTGCTGGGACTGCTGCTCGCCGGCTTCGGAGACGCCGTGGTGGACGTGGCGCAGAACTCCCAGGGCTTGCGGGTCCAGGAGGCCTACGGCCGGTCCCTGCTGAACTCCATGCACGCCGGGTGGAGCGTCGGAGCGGCGCTGGGCGGCGCCGTCGGCACGCTCGCCGCACTGCTGGGTGTGCCGATTCTGACCCATATGGCCCTCTGGGCCGTGGTCTGCGCGGCCGCGATGGCCGCATCCGCCCGGGCGTTCCTGCCGGAGCCGGAACCGGTGCTGGGCACCCCGCAGAGCACCACCCGCGCCACCGGCTGGGCCACGGCGAAGATCCTGATCCCGTTGGCGCTGGTGGCACTGGCCGGGATCTCGGTGGAGGACGTGGGCAACAACTGGTCCGCCGTGCTGCTCTCCAGCGAACGCGACATGGCCGCGGCCTCCGCCGGCATCGGCCTCACCGTCCTGCTGACCGCCCAGTTCATCGGCCGCCTGCTGGGAGACAGGGTGATCGATCGGCTCGGCGACCGTCGGGCTCTGCTGCTGAGCCTCGCCGCCGTCGTGCTGGGTCTGCTCGGGGCCGCCTGGGCGCCCACCGTCCCCCTCACCCTCGCCGGACTGGCCCTGGCCGGAGTGGGCTGTGCGGTGACCGTCCCGATCGCGTTCGCTCGCGCCGACGCGGTGCCCGGACTGCCCCCGCACAGCGGCGTCACCTGGATCAGCTGGACCATGCGGACCGTCACGCTGAGCCTCTCGCCGGCGATCGGCGCCATGACTCAGAGCGCCTCGCTGCCGATCGCCCTGACCGTGGTGACCCTCATCGCCGTCGTCGCCCTGGTGCTGCAGCTGCGCCCCGTCGCCCGGTGAACGCCCCCTGTCGGAACGTTAGGATGGGATCCATGGCTTCCGCTCCCTCCTCCACCGCCCCGATCGGCACGCTCACCAAGGGCACCGTGACTCCGATGCGGCCCGTGCCGCACCACATCGAGAAGCCGAACTACGTCGGGTTGGACGCACCCCCGGAGTACACCGGGGAGGACGTCTACGACGCCGCGACGGTGGAGCGCATCCGCCGTGCCGGACAGCTCGCCGCCGATGCGATGGTGGCCACCGGCCGACTCATCCGCCCTGGGGTGACCACCGACGAGCTCGATGCCTTCGCCCACGAGTACCTCGTGTCCCGTGGGGCCTACCCCTCCTGCCTGTCCTACCGCGGCTTCCCCAAGGCGATCTGCACCTCCGTCAACGAGGTCATCTGCCACGGCATCCCCGACTCCACGACCCTGCAGGACGGCGACATCGTCAACCTGGACATCACGGCCTACCTCGACGGCGTCCACGGCGACCACAACCGCACCTTCCTCGTGGGCGACGTTGACGAGGACTCCCGGCTGCTGGTGGAGCGGACCCACGAGGCCATGATGCGCGGGATCCGCGCCGTGAAGCCCGGCCGCCCCATCAACGTCATCGGCCGCTCCATCGAGTCCTATGCCAAACGCTTCGGCTACGGCGTGGTCCGCGAGTTCATCGGCCATGGAGTGGGCAAGGCGTTCCACACGGGGCTGGTCATCCCCCACTACGACGCCGCACCCGAGTACTCACGTCCCATGGAGCCCGGGATGGTGTTCACCATCGAGCCGATGCTCACCCTGGGGACGCGGCACTGGGACATGTGGGAGGACGGCTGGACCGCGGTCACCCGCGATCGGCGCCGCACCGCACAGTTCGAGCACACGCTGGTCGTCACTGACGACGGGGCGGACGTCCTCACACTCCCCTCGTCCGAAGAAGACGCCTGATCAGCCAGGCGCCGGGCGGCCGCACAGTTCCCGTGGGGCTCCGCACGCCCGCGTCCGCGGCGCGTCAAGCATCGTGACATACGTGACCTACATCGCTCCGACCCGCTATCCTGTTCTCTGGCCGACCCCGCAGGGTCTGGCCGTCCGATCCCGGTGCGACGACGCACGTCCAGTCCTGTGGCCCCCGAGCAGAGCCGGCAGCGCGTCGTCGATCGCCGCTGTCTCGCTCTTCTCGCCTCACCCCTTGGAGAGCAATGACCCACTCTGACCAGTCTCAGCCTCTGGCCGCCCAAGCGGTCGCCCCTGCCAGCTTCGCCGTCGACGACCTTCCCAAGCGGGCGATCGGCATCGACGTGGGCGGCACCGGCATCAAGGGCGGGATCGTCAACCTCCAGAAGGGCAAGCTGACCGGCGAGCGGTTCCGCATCCCGACGCCGAGGCCGGCCACGCCGGAGGCCGTCGCGGAGGTCATCAGCACCATCCTGGAGGAGCTGCTGGGGCGCGAGAAGGCGCCCTCCCGCGACGAGCTGGCCGTCGGCGTCCTGGTGCCCGGCATCGTGATCGACAACGTCGTGCTCTCCGCCGCCAACATCGACGACTCCTGGATCGAATGCGACGCCGGTGAGCTGCTGCGCCCGCTGCCCGGTGACATCTCCACGCTCAACGACGCCGACGGCGCCGGTCTGGCTGAGGCACGGTACGGCGCTGGCGCTGGACGCGCGGGCAGCGTGCTCACCGTCACTCTGGGCACGGGGATCGGCTCTGCCCTGGTGCATGACGGGGTGCTGGTCCCCAACAGCGAACTCGGGCACCTGGAGTTCGAAGGAGAGGTCGCCGAGCAGAAGGCCTCGGCCGCGGCCCGCGAACGCGTCGACATGCCCTGGGACGAGTACGGGCGGCTCCTGGACCGCTACCTCACTCACGTCGAGCGCCTGTTCTCCCCCTCCCAGTTCATCATCGGCGGGGGCATCTCCAAGCGCAGCGAGGACTTCCTCCCCCACGTGACCAGCACCCGCGCGCCGGTGGTGCCGGCCCAGCTGAAGAACAACGCGGGCATCGTCGGCGCGGCGCTCTTCGGCGCCGAGCAGCGCGCCCTGGCGCGGCGTTCCGCGGCCGTGGACCCGCAGCAGGAGGCCGCTGAGAAGATCAGCGCGGACGCCTGAGCGGCCGCCCTGCAGGAGGGCTTCCTCCGTCGCGGGCGCTGAGCCCTTTGGTATAGTGCTGTGGCCGGCGCGTCCGTCCCGACGTCATTGCGCCTGTCACGGGAACGCGGCCGCCGTGCCCGGGCCTTTAGCTCAGCTGGTAGAGCATCGCGTTTACACCGCGAGTGTCATCGGTTCGATCCCGGTAGGGCCCACCGATGCCCGGCGCGGTCTCCGTGCCGGGCATCGTCGTTCCCGCAGCAGCTTCCGCTCCTGCCATGCCGCGCGGCCACAGACCGCGCCTCGCGGTCGAGCAGCCATCCTCACCACAGCACCCACCGGGTACGGTGGACGGATCCTGAGACGCATCTCTGGTTCCGAGGGGAGGACGCAGTCGCGCAGGGCCCGGTCCTGGCCGGTCGGCGGGGACGGGCGTGCCGTCTGCAGATCATGGTGGTTGTCGAGGTGCTGGGGCCGGTGCAGGTCAGACGCGACGACGGCACCGTCGTCCGTCCGCCCGGCCTGCAGGCGCTGCTGCTGAGCATGTTGGTCGTGGACGAAGACCAGATCGTCACGACGGATCGGCTGATCGACGTCATGTGGGGCGCTGCCCCGGATGATCGTGCTGCTCATCGCCGGCAGTCCCATATCCACCGGCTGCGCCGCACACTCGACACCGGTGCCACGATCGAGGCCGGCGGCGGCGGGTACCGTCTGAGCCTCGAAGGCGAGGCTGTCGACGCGGTCCGCTTCGAGAAGCTCCTCGCGGAGGCACGGAGGACGGCCGAGATCGGCGACCATGACCAGGTGGTGACGCTGTGTCGCAACGCTCTCTCCCTGTGGCGGGGCGCACCGTTCGAGACCATCGAGACCACACGTCTGGCCGGAGCATCGCGGCGCCTCCACGACCTTCGCTCGTCCACCCGGGAACTGCTGCTGGCCTCGGAGCTGGCCCGGGGAAACCACGAGACGGTAGCGCGAGAGATCGAGCCGCTGGTCCGTGAGCACCCGCTCCGCGAGCGCCTCCACGAACTGCTCGTCACGGCCCTCTCCCTCTCCGGTCAACACGCCGACGCGCTGGAGGCCTGTGAACGCGCCAGGACATGGCTTCTGGATGAGCTCGGCGTCGAGCCCGGACCCCGGCTGCGAGAGCTGCATCGCATGGTCCTCGCCGAGGAAGCGATACTCGTCGACCCGGGCCCGTCCGTCCCGAAGCCGTCCCGCCAGGTTCCCGCCCAGCTGCCGGTGTGTCCCCGTGTCTTCGTCGGCCGCACGGACGTCCTTCGGGAGCTTGACGAGGGGAGGAGCCGTGCTGTCGATCCGGTCAGGATCTTCTGCCTGACCGGTGGCGCCGGCACTGGCAAGACGGCGCTGGCCGTCTCGTGGGGACATGCGGTCACAGGCGACTTCCCGGACGGACAGCTGTACATCGAACTGCGGGGCTTCGGCCCGGATGAGCCTCGGGACCCTACGGAAGCACTGCCCGGACTTCTCACTGCTCTGGGCGTCCCGACGGCGGAGATTCCTGATGGCGAGCACGAACGATCAGCCCTGTTCCGATCGGCCATGTCAGGTCGTCGGATGCTGGTGGTGCTCGACAACGCCAAGGACGCCGACCACGTCCGGCCTCTGCTCCCGGGGACATCGGAGTCAGTCACCGTCGTGACCAGTCGTTCGCAGCTGACCGGACTGGTCGTGCAGGAAGGTGCGCATCGCCTCCCGTTGGGTCCGCTCTCCCCGGAGGAGACTCAGCAGCTCATCGCGGACCTGGGCCTGCCGCTGGATGACTCACAGGCCGATTCCCTGGCAGCAGTCTGCTCGCGCCTCCCCCTGGCCCTGCGCATCGCAGCCGAGCGTATGCGGTCAGGAGGCGCCCAGGAACTGGACGCGCTCCTCGCCTCGCCCCAGGACGTCCCTCCTGACGCCGGGGCTCGGCTGGACGTGTTGGACGTCGGAGAGGACCGGGCGTCCGTTCGCGGAGTCTTCTCCTGGTCCTACCGTCACCTGGACCATGACTCCGCATGGATCTTCCGATGCTTCGGCATCTCACCGTCCGCTGAACTGAGCCTGGGTCCGCTCTCAGCGCTCGCCCACCTCGATGAACGCGCCACCCGGCGCGGCGTGGAGACGCTCCGGCGTGCTCATCTGGTCGAGCCGGTGTCCCGGGGGCGCTACCGGCTTCATGACCTGCTGCGGGTCTACGCGATCGAGCTCTCCGAGAATCACGATCCGGAGTCGGCGCGGCAGCGAGCCTTCGCCCGGCTGTGCGATCACTATCTCGAGCGGGCGGCCTTGGCCATGGTGGTCCGCATGCCCCACCAGACCGACCATCCCAGCATCCAGGACCTGGCAGGCAGAGCGAAGGCGACAGGAGCCGACGTCGACGTCCGGTCAGCCATCACCTGGCTCACCACCGAACGTGAGAATCTCGTCCTCACCTCGGAGGAGGCCGCCCGCCGCGGGGGCCATACCTTCTCCACAGACCTCTCCGAGATCATCTGGCGCGATCTGTACCATGATGAGGCCCATGTGCTGGCGGAGCGACTGCATGGCGCTGCGCTCCGATCGGCTCGCCATGTCGACGATGCTTCTGGGGAGGGCACTGCGCATCGACGTCTTGCCATCACCGCGGTGAACCGTGCGCGTCTCGACGAGGCCCAGCATCACGCCGCACGCGCCCTGGAGCTCCACGCGACGGCCGATGCCCTCAAGGAGATCGCCGCTGACCGAGACACGCTCGGTGCGTTGAGCTTCTACCGTTGTCGTCCGGCCGACGCGGGTGCGCACTTCGAATCCTCGGCTCACGCTCACGAGGAGCTGGCAGATCCGCGAGGGGGCTGCGCCATGGCCAATGCCGGTCTGGTCCATCAGCGGATGGGGCGCTTGGACGATGCCCTGTTCTGGCTGGGGAAGGCACTGGACTACAGCCGCCAGCACCACCAGACGTCTGATAAATGCTCCGCCTGTGCGTCCCTCTCCCTGGTGCACGGAGAACGGGGTGAACTCGAGACATCTCTGAGATGCGCCGAGCGGGCCATTGCCCTGGCACAGGACATCGCGGCCGCGGACCTCGAAGGTTTCGCCCGGGCGGAGATGGGCAAGACGTCATGGCTGTCGGGTGAGACCGCCACAGGGCAGCACCTGCTGGACCAGGCGCTCGACGTGGCAGAGCGACTTGTGATCGAGGACCTGGCGTCGGAGGCCCAGTTCGGTCTCGGGGAGATCGCCCTTGACCGCGGGGACATCCACCGTGCGGTCGGCCTCTTCACTGCGGCCCTCGACGTCTCGGACCAGTATTGGTACGAGTTGGCCCAAGCCCATAGGGGGCTGGCCCGGACCTTCGACGCGCTCGGCTCAGTCAACGAAGCGACGGAGGCCTGGCGGCGGGCCGCGGAGATCTATACGGCTGTCGATCATCCTGACGCCGAGGCGCTGCGACGACGGGCGGCGGGCGGACCCGCTCCGTGAGCGCCGGGGACATCAGCGCCGAGCTGGGCCGCACGGGGTCAGCCTCCGCGGACCCGGCCGCTCGCCCTCACGGCAGATACCCGTAGGGCGCAGCCGTGGCCCGGGCGACCATGTCGTCGTGCCGCCGCCGCGCTTCCCAGCCGACCAGTCGGCGCCGGTGGATCTCCTGGGGCCCCGGCCGCTCGCGTCGGACGACGCTGATCTCCTCGCAGCGGGTGGCCCACAGCACCAGGCGCGCGCCCAGCTCGTAGGCCAGCCGCCGCGCGGCGGGGATGCTGTGGACATCGATGATGCTGGTCATGGTTCTCCTCACGCAGACATGTCTCCGGCTGCAGGTCCCCTCCTCGTATGGCTCCACTGTGCCGACACCGCCTCACAGTCTCCTCACACGGGCCTCACATGCCCTTCTGCAGCGGTCCGCTCAGCCGCTGACCTGGGACGTCTCCTCTCCATCGGCGCCGAAGAGTTCTCGGAGAGCGCTGCGGCACGGTACCGTGTCATCGTCGGGCACGGTCGTCGCAACGGGAGGGGAGGATCGCCCCGGCGGTCGCGGGCGCCGCCATCCGGAGGCACCGCTCCGGAGTCTGCCGGGGATCATGACATGCCGATCTTCGAGGTGCTGGGGCCTGTACGCGTTCGTCGCGATGACGGCAGCACACTCACCCCGACAGGTCTGCAGTCCCAGCTGCTGGGGCTGCTCCTGGCGAACCCCGGCCGCCTGCTGAGCCATGACCGGCTCGCCGACGCGATGTGGGGATGCCCGGCGGATCCACGGGTGGTCCATCGCCTGCAGACGCACGTGCATCGCCTGCGCTCCGCCGTCGGCGACCTGCCCCTGGCCGCGGACCCCGGTGGGGTACCGGCTTCAGATCACCGCGGAACAGACCGACGCCGGACGGTTCGAGTCCCTGGTCTCCGCGGCGGCATCTGTGCGCCTGCAGCATCTGCGGGTCTCCGCGTGGGAGGAGCTCTACGCCGCTGAGCTGACCTGCGGGCATCATGAGCTCGTGGCCGACGAACTGCCACCTGTCGTCGATCAGCGCCCGCTGCGTGAGCGCCTCCGCGAGCTGCTCATGATGAGCCACGCCGCAGCGGGCCGTCAGGCCGACGCCCTGGCTGTCTTCCACGAGGCACGCTCGGTGCTGCGCCGGGAGCTGGGTGTGGAACCGGGCCCTGGACTGCGGGACCTGCAGGCGCGGATCCTCTCCGGTGCCGCACTGGACCATGAGCGTCTCCCACCTGCCGCGGCCCTCGAGGCGCTGTCACGCCAGCGGGCCGGCGTCCACGGGGCCGGCGCGGCTGTGGAGGTCCCAGCTCAGCTGCCCGCCCGGCCGCGAGGATTCATCGGACGCGACGCCGAGCAGAGTGAGCTCTGGACGGGGCTGGACGATGACCCTCGTCCGGCGTCGCTGTTCACACTCATCAGCGGCGCCGGCGTCGGCAAGACTGCCCTGGCTCTGCATTGGGCCCACGAGATCGCCCACCGGTTCCCCGACGGTCACTTGGCGGTGGACCTGCGGGGGTACGGTCCCGAGGATCCCGTGCCTGCAGAACAGGTCCTCGCCGGGTTCCTGCGCGCTCTCGGCACGGACGTCGAACACGTCCCCGACGGACTCGACGAGCGCGCGGCGGCCTTCCGGTCCCAGACGGCGGAACGGCGCCTGCTGATCCTGCTCGACAACGCCCGCGATGTGTCCCAGGTGCGGCCGCTGCTGCCCGGAGGCTCCGGTTCCCTGGTCATCGTGACGAGCCGGACCGCGCTCACGGGGCTGGTGCTGCAGGAGGGCGCGCACCAGATCGCCCTCAGCACGATGGGCGACGACGACTCACGCCGCCTGCTCGGACAGCTGCTGGGCCCGGCGCCCAGCGCTGATCAGCTGGAGACCCTCGCCGACCGGTGCGCGCATCTGCCGCTGGCCCTGCGTGTCGCCGCCGAACGTGTCCGGGGGATCGGATCTGAGGACCTTCCGACGGTCCTGGAGGATCTCGAGGACCTGCAGGATCGACTCGACGTCCTCGACCTCCACGCCACCGGGGACCAGGCGTCCTCCATGCGAGCGGTGTTCTCCTGGTCGTATCTGGACCTTGAGCCGACCCCAGCCTGGCTGTTCCGCTGCTTCGGCGTCGCACCGGCCCATGAGCTCAGCCTCCAGGGCCTGTCCGCCCTGGCGGGGCACGAGCCCCGCATCGTTCGGCAGGGGGGGGGTGGAGGGGCTGCGCCGAGCCCATCTGGTGGAGAGCTGCGGGCCTCACCGGTACCGCCTGCATGACCTCCTCCGCAGCTACGCGATCGAGCTCACCGAAGACCACGAGGGCGACACCGTCCGGCAGGCGTGTCTCGACCGTCTGTGCCGCCACTACCTTCGGGGCGTGGCGGCCGCTTTGGAGATCCTCATGCCCGAAGAGATGACCATCCCCAAGGCGCGGGATCTCCTCGACGCCGACACCGTCCGGCCGTTCAGCCGGAAGACGGACGCAGCGGAATGGCTCGAGCAGAAGCTGCCCCATCTGCTCGTCACCGCGGAGCACTGTGCCGATGGCGGCCAGCCGCGCTTCGCCGTCGTCCTGTCCAAGATCCTGCGTCGCCACCTGGACCGCTCCCCCTATCTGCACACCGCCCACCGGCTGCAGACCGCATCCTTCCTGGCCGGCCGCCGCCTGGAGGACCTGGCCGCACAGGGCCACTCACTGCGGATGCTGGGGCGAGTGGCCCTGCTGCGGGTGCAGCTGGAGGAGTCGCGTGAGCTGCTGGAGCGGTCCGTGGACTGTCACCTCCGAGCCGGAGAGGAACGTGAGGGCGCCGTCACCCGAGGGCTGCTGGGAGGGGTCCACGCCTATCGCGGAGACATCCGCGGCGCCCTGCGCGAGCACCGATCCTCCGTGGACACGCTGCGGTCCCTCGACGACCCGGCGGTGTGCTTCTCCCTGGCCAACTGGGGGCTGGCCCACCATCTGCTGGGTGAGGCGGACGAGGCCCGCAGGCTCCTCCACGAAGCAGTCGACATCAGCCGGCAGCGCGGCTCGCCCTACGGCGAGTCCGTCGCCCTGCTGAACCTGACCCTGACCTACGCGAGCACCGGAGAGCATGAGGCTGCGTTGGACCTCGCCCGGCGGACGCTGCGACTGGCCACCCGGCTGGGGCGTCGCGCTCGCGCCTGCCAGGCCCTGGTCAGCGCCGGAGAGGCGCTCCACGGCGTGGGCCGGCGCAAGGTCGGTCACCGGCTCGTGCGGTTGGCCCTGACCGAGGCCGAGGATCTGGGACAGCGGGACATCATCGCCACCGCCCACCTGGCGCTCGGCGGCCTGACGCGAGAGGCCCGGGCGCTGCAGCACAGCAGGTCCCACCTGCTCATCTCTCTGGAGCAGGCGCGCGGGCACTGGGACCTGGAGGCGCTGACCCTGATCAGTCTGGGCGAGACATGCTCCGCGACCCAAGACCCAGACGGTGCGCGGGAGGCATGGGGCCAGGCGCTGGCGATCTACGAGCGGGTGGGCCACGCTCACACGCCGGTCCTGCGGCGTCGTCTTCAGGGCGTCGAGTCTCCGGCGGTCACCTGACGAGACGATGGGGCCCCGACCGTGGGCTCGCGGTCTCCCCAACGGCCGGTCTCCGGACCGGCTCGCCCCTCAGAGTCCGACGGCGGGGATGATCTCTCGTTGCCACGCCTGACGACCATGGACGACGAAGCGAAGCTCGTAGCCGTCCCGGATGTCGACAACCACAGCGTGGGGCACCACAGGAACCATTCCGGCGATCTTCGTCCAGCCGAGGCGGACGTCGGTGACCTCCTCCAGCGGCGCGACCGCAGCTGCCGATCCATCAGCGCGAGGTTTCCCTCAGAGCCCGGGGGATGGTCCTGACAGCCGCTCCTTGCTGCTCCGAAGACCGCGACCGCGACATGGCCCGGCCTGACGGTGCGGACCTCAGCGCCGACGTCCTCGTGACCTGCCGAGCGGGGCGCTTCTCCGGGTCGTCGTGGTCATGTCATGGCCCTCTGGGGAGGACACCTCTGTCACAGACCTCCCCTGGACCGAGATGGCCCGAGGTGGTCGGACTCAGTGCTGAAGCTCCGATTCCGGATAGGCGACCCCGGGCCCGGCGACGGCCAGCCGCACGACCGCGCCCGGCGGCAGCGGATCGGCGTTGAGCCGGCGCACGCGGATGGGCTCCTCGAGTCCGTCCACCGACACCACAGCCGTGGTGTCATGCCCGAAGTACTGCGAGGTCAGCACCTCGGCACGGACGCCTTCGTCGGCCAGCACGATCTGCTCCGGACGAAGCATGACAGTGGCCGATGCGTCCGCGGTGCGCCAGCTCCGATCCTCGGCCGACTCCTCCGGTTCGGAACGCACCACCGAGACGTCTCCGAGCACAGTGGACGCCACGCCGGGACTGCGCAGGCGGGCCGGAAGCAGCACCGCCTCGCCCAGGAACCTGGCAGTGCGGGCATCACGGGGGCGGCGGTAGATCTCCTCCGGGGTGCCCGTCTGGGCCAGCCGCCCGTCCCGCAGCACGGCCACCTGGTCGGCGAAGGACAGGGCCTCGTCCTGGTCGTGAGTCACCAGCACAGTGGTGGTCCCGGTCGAGGCGAGGATCTCACGGACGGCCTGCCGAGTGATCTCCCGCAGACCTGCGTCCAAGGCGGAGAACGGCTCGTCCAAAAGGATGACCTCCGGACGCCGGGCCAGTGCGCGGGCCAACGCCACCCGCTGCCGCTGGCCTCCGGAGAGCTGATCGGGCCGCCGTCGCGCGTGGGAGCGGTCCAGGCTCACCAGGTCCAGCAGCTCCTCGACGCGGCGCCTCGCCTCCCCGCGCCGGATGCCCTTCGGCAGGCCGAAGGCGATGTTTCCTGCCACGTCGAGATGCGGGAACAGGGCCCCGTCCTGTGCCACCAGACCGATGCTGCGCCGGTGGGCGGGCACCTGGGTGACCTCCTGCCCGCGCAGGGACACCGTGCCGGTTGCGGGGCGGAGGAACCCGGCGATCACCCGCAGCAGCGAGGTCTTGCCGGAACCGGACGGTCCCACGATCGCAGTGGTGCTGCCGGGCGCCACCTCCAGGTCCACGCCCTGGAGGACCGGAGTGCCCCGCCCGAAGCCGACCGAGGCGCCCACCACCTGCAGTCCCGGCCGCTCAGCACCGACCCCCAAGACGGCGGTCTGCCCCGCCGCATCGACTGGTGCGCCCGCGGGGCTCGTGGTCAATGCCGGAGTAGTCATCGGACCTCCTTGAGCAGTCGTGAGATCATCATCCAGGCCGGGACGGCGGCGACGAGGACCAGCAGCGCCGCGAACGGAGCGGCGGCCGCGTAGGACTCGTTGCCGGTGTAGGTCCACAGCCGCGTGGCCAGAGTGTCGAAGCCTGTGGGCCGCAGCATCAGCGTCGCAGGAAGCTCCTTGATCACCGTGAGGAGGACCAGCAGCGCCCCGGAGACGATGCCCGGAAGCATCAGCGGCAGGGTGACGCGCAGATAGGCCTGCACCGGACTCCTGCCGAGCGCCCGCGCCGCCTCCTCCAGCTCCGGCGGCGCACTGAGCGCGGCCGAGAGGACCGGCCCCAGGCTCAGCGGCAGCATCAGGGCGCAGTAGGCCAGTGTGAGCAGCCACATCGTCTGATACAGCGCCGGAAGGACCGTGATGCCGAGCATCACCACCGAGAGTCCGATGACGACCCCGGGCAGCGAATGCGCCAGATACGCGGCCCTCTCCAGGCCTCGAGCCAGGACGCTGGGGCGTCGGGCCAGCCACAGCCCCAGCGGGACGGCGATCAGCGTGGTCGCGGCCGCCGCCAGGCCGGCGGCCCACAGCGAGTTGCCCAGGGCACCCATCACCTCGGCGAGGGATCCCGGGCGGGACACCCCCTGGACGCTCCAGATGCCCAGTGCCGAGAGCGGCACCCCCAGCGCGACGACGATCGGCGCCCACCCCAGCATCACGGCCGCACCACGCCAGCGCCCCAGATCGAGCAGCAGCAGGCGTCCCCCTCCCGAGCCGGAGAGGCTCGCATACCTGGTCCCGGTGCGACGCAGACGCCCCTCGACGGTGAGGACGCACAGGGTGAGCAGCAGGAGCACGGAAGACAGCGCGATGCCGCCGAGTCGGTCGAATCCCATGGAGAAACTGGTGAAGATCGCCCGAGTGAAGGTGTCCACCCGCAGGATCGAGACTGCTCCGAAGTCCGCGATCACGTAGACCGCGCACAGCAGGCCCCCAGCGGTGATCGCCGGGGCGGCCTGTCGCACCGTCACCGTGAAGAACGTGGACAGCGGCCCGCGGCCCAGTGCCCGTGCGGCCTCCTCCTGCGCGGGATCGACAGCCACCAGGGCGGCGACCGCCGGCAGGTATACGTACGGGTACGTGACGGAGGTGATCACCACGACGGCGGCGGCGAAGCCCTCGAACGTCGTGCCCGGGCTGAGCAGCGCGTTCATCGACTGCCAGCCGAAGGCCGCCACATAAGAGGGAACCGCCAATGGCAGGGCGGCCGCCACCCCCAGGGCCACGCGCCCCGGGATCCGGGTGCGGGTCACCAACGCGGCCAACCCGACTCCGAGGGCCACACACAGCAGAGTCACCAGGCCGGTCAGGGCGAGGGACGTGACGGCCAGCCGCGCGCTGCGGGGGCTCAGGACAGCATCAGCGAAGTCGCCCAGGGGGTATTGGGCGACGCGCACCACCAGGTAGACCAGCGGCAGCAGGGCCACCGCGGTGCCGATCAGCGCTGCGGCCCGCAGCCACCAGGGCACGCCGACGGCTCCGCCCCCGGCAGGGGCGGAGCCGTCAGTGCGCCGGAGCCGACCGGCCGTGGTGGGGGTGATGGGTCAGCCCACCAGCCCGGATTCGGTGATCATCTGCACGGTGGTCTCCAGGTCCTCCAGAGAGGTGAGGTCGATGTCCGGGACGTCGAGCTCCTCCAACGACGGCATGCCCTCCGGCCCGTCGAGGCTGTCGATCAGTGGGTATTCAGCCGTCTCTTCGGCGAAGTAGCGCTGGCCCTCGTCGCTGAGCAGGTGCTCCACGAGCGTGTGGGCTCCTTCATGGTCGGCGTCGAACACTCCGACGCCGGCCACATTCATCAGCGCGCCGACGTCGCCGTCACCGAAGAGGTGGTTGGCGATGTTCAGATCCGTGGGGTCCTCCCCCAGCTCGGCCGCACGGCCGTAGAGGTAGTAGTGGTTGACCAGGCCCATCTCCACGACGCCGTCGGCGACGTCGGAGACGATCTCGCCGTTCTTCTCCCGGATCTGTGGGTCGTTCTCCGCCAGCCCGGTCAGGAAGTCCTCGGCGGCCTCGTCGCCCTCGATCTCACGGTAGGCGGTCACGAACGCTTGGAAGGACCCGTTGGTCGGAGCCACCGCGTAGCGCCCGGCGTACTCGGGATCGGTCAGATCCGAGACGGTCTCCGGCAGCTCCGACTCGTCGACGAGGTCCGTGTTGTACACCAGGGTGCGGGCCCGGCCCGAGACTCCGACCCATCGGTCCTCCGCGTCACGGAAGGCCTCCGGCACCTGGGCGAGGAGCTCCTCGTCAAGCTCCTCGAACAGCCCGTCCTGGGCGACGGCACCGAGCGCCCCGGCATCCTGGGCGAGGAAGATGTCAGCGGGTGTGGACTCCCCCTCCTCGAGGATCTGGGCGGCCAGCTCGGCGGTGTCTCCGTAGCGGACCTCGACGTCGATGCCGGTGTCCTCGCTGAACTGGTCGATCAGCGGCTGGATCAGCTCCTCGTTGCGTCCCGAATACAGCACGACGCTGTCCTGGTCGGCTCCGGCCTGCTCTCCGGCGGCCTCGTCCTGGTCGCCGTCGGCGGCGCCGCAGGAGGTGAGCGTCAGGGCCAGCAGCGCGACGGCGGCCGGCACGAGAGTGCGAGTCATGGAATGGGGTCCTTTCATGGGGCTGTGCCGCGGGCCCTCCGGCACATGCCCTGGGGGCCCGCTGTGCCGTCCGGGCTGCGTCTCTGTCGGTGGTGCGTTGTGGCCGATGGCGGCCCTTGGGATACGACAGACCGGGCCCGCGTCCCGCACGGGCACCGTCCAGCAGTATACGCAACAGAAGCCTTGGCTAATAGCCCAGATCGGGACCAGTTGAAGGTGAGGCATCCCTTCCCCGGAGGTATCTCGCGTCAGTGAGGATGCCAGCGCGCCAGGTGAGGCCTATGTGACGATTTCCTCGACACTCCTGGACGAGGGCAGGCCGACAGACACGTCGGCCCCGGCCTGTGCAGGTGCACCGGGGCCGGGCCGACGTCGTCGGACTGCCGACAGGCCCGTCAGCTCACGCCGAGAGCCTCCTGGATGGGGCCGGAGACGAAGTAGAGGATGAACAGCACCGCGGTCACGTACATGAGCGGATGCACCTCCCGGGCCTTGCCACGCAGCAGCTTGATACCCACGAAGGTGATGAACCCCGCGCCGATGCCGTTGGTGATCGAGTACGAGAACGGCATCATCACCACGGTCATGAAGGCCGGGATGGCGATCTCCACGTCCGTCCAGTCGATGCGGGTGATCTGCTGCATCATCAGGAACCCGACGAGCACGAGCGTCGCCGACGCAGCCTCGGTGGGGATGACCGCCGCCAGCGGCGCCAGCACGATCGTGGCCAGGAACAGCACACCCGTGACCACATTGGCCAGCCCGGTTCGGGCGCCGTCGCCGACGCCGACCGTGGACTCGATGAAGCCCGAGTTCACCGAGGTGGAGCCCAGGCCGCCGCCCATGGTCCCCACGGCGTCAGAGATCATGATGCGCCGCGAGTAGGGGATCTCCCCTGAGGCGTCCTTGATGCCGCCCGCGTTGGAGACACCCACCATGGTGCCCAGCAGGTCGAAGAAGTTCGCCAGCAGCAGGGTGAAGATCGCCAACGACGCCGCGATGATCCCGATGTTCTGCCAGGACCCCAACAGGTTGAACTCGCCGATCAGGGACAAGTCCGGCAGCGTGAACCAGTTCTGGTCGAGGGTCGGCACAGAGAGGCCCCAGCCGTAGGGGTTCTCCTCGCCGTCGGCGCCGACCTGCGGCCCCACGCGGAACACCGCCTCCACAGTGAGCGCCAGCACTGAGGCGCCGATGATCGAATAGAGGATGGCGCCGCGCACCTTGGCGGCCCACATCACGAACAGGGCGAACAGGGCCACCAGGAAGATCAGCAGAGGCCACCCGAACAGGAAGCCGCCCACTCCCAGCTCCAGCCCGACTCCGCCGGAGTTCTGGATGAATCCGGCGTTCATCATCCCGATCAGCGCGATGAACAGTCCGATGCCGACGCTGATGGCGTTCTTCAGCGGGGCCGGGACGGCGTTGAAGATCGCCTGCCGGAAGCCCGTCAGGACGAGGATCAGCAGGATGAAGCCCTCGATGACCACCAGGCCCATGGCGTCGGCCCACGTCATGCCCGGCAGCACCACGATGCCGTAGGTGATGAACGCCGAGAGGCCCAAGGACGAGGACACGGCCATCGGGAACTTGCCGACCACCCCCATCAGGATGGTCATCAGCCCGGAGATCAGCGACGTCGCCGCCGCCACGGCAGGCAGGTTCGGCTCGGTGCCGCCACCCAGGTAATGACCGGTCGAGTCGGCCGCCGCGCCGATGATCAGCGGATTGAGCACGATGATATAGCTCATGGCCAGGAAGGTGGCCAGGCCTCCGCGCACCTCCCGCCCGATGCTGGAGCCGCGCTCGGAGATGTGGAAATAGCGATCGAGGACGCCGTGCCGCGCCCGCTGGGAACTCTGTACACTCACGAGGCCCCACTCTAGGCGATCCGAGCCCCTCAGGCCCCGCCGCCGTCGTCGACGAACACCCGCCGACCGGCGAACCAGCCTGCCACGCCCTGGGCGGCGATCACGCCGAGCAGCACATGCAGCACTGGCACCCACGAACCTGTGGCGTCCACCAACGCACCGGCGATCAGCGGCCCGGAGCCCGCCAGCAGGTACCCGATCCCCTGGGCCATGCCGGAGAGCCGCGCCGCCTGATGCGGCGTCCTGGCCCGGAGGGAGACGACGGTGAGGCTCACCAGAAGCGTGGCCCCGGAGGCGAACCCGGCCATGAGGCACCACACGGGCAGAAGCTGCGGGACGAAGGCCATGCCGGCGACCCCCGACCCCATCAGCACCGCCAGTCCGACGGCGATGCCGCGCTGATCCCGCCTGCGCTGCATCAGCGGACCTACCAGGAGGCTGGCGATGATGCCGACGGCCTGGTAAGCGGCAAGCCACCATCCCGCCGCCGCCTGAGAGATCCCGTGGTACGTCTGGATCGATGGCAGCCAGGTGAGCATGATGTAGAACACGGCCGACTGCAGACCGAAGTAGGCCGTGACATGCCACGCCACCGGTGACCGTGTCAATCGGCGTCCTCGGGGGCGCGGGCTGTCCGAGACGTCCGTCGGCAGCACCACGACCGCCTGCTCCTGCGGCCGTCCGCGCCGGGACCAGACCACGGCGGCGACGACGGCCAACGCCGAGGCTGAGGCCAGAGTGAGCTCCCAGCCGATCCAGGCGGCGGCCGGGACCGCCACACCGGAGGCCACCGCCGCACAGCCGACGAGCGTGGCGGTGTAGAGGCCCGTCATCAGGGGCACATGATCGGGAAAGTCCCGTTTGACCACCGCCGGCACCAGGACGTTCCCCACCGCGATGGCCGCCCCGAGGATGACGGTGCCCAGATACAACGTCCAGACCCCGGCCGGCAGCGGCCCGCCAGGGAGGGACCTCAGCACCGTGCCTGCGGCGAGCACGCCCAGCGCCAGCAGGATGCTGCGTTCCATGCCCAACCGGGAGGAGAGCCGATGCACCACAGGCGAGAAGACCCCGAGGCTGAGGACCGGCAGTGCACCCAACAGGCCCAATGCGCTCGCGCTCATCCCAGTGTCGGCACCGATCCGTTCGATCAGCGGCCCCACCACAGTGATGGCCGGACGGAGGTTGGCCGCCACCAGCAGCACGGTGACCAGCAGAAGGGCGCGAGACGGACCCCGCGCGTCGTCCTGCGACGCTGTCATGCGAGACCAGCGAGCTCGGCCAGGGCCTCCTGGAGATCGCGAGACCGGTCCGAGGGAACGTGATGGACGTGACGGATCACCAGCTGGGGGTCGAGCACATAGCTGGTCCGCGTGGGCGCCCCCCGGGACGCGTCGAAGGCCCCGCAGGCTCGGGCGATCTCCCCGTGGGGCCAGAAGTCGCTCACCAGGTCGAAGGGGAGCCCCTCTCCCCCGGAGATCTCCTGCGCATAGGCGCGCAGCGCGTGCAGGGAGTCGCAGCTGATCGCCACCACACGCGCGCCGATCCTCTCGAACTCGCCGGCCGCGGCGTACACGGCGGACAGCTCCGTGCCGCAGACACGGCTGAAGGCGTAGGGGTAGAACATCACCAGTGAAGGCGCCCCGGCGAGGTCATACAGCGCGAACTCCTCGCCGTGATGCGTCCGCCCCCCGACGCCGGGGATCCGCTGCCCCGGCCGCAGTGGGCGGCCATCCCCCGCCACGTCGGACGGACTCACTTGCGCGGCATGAGGCGGGCCGCGGCCCAGTCCGCACAGACGCCGGCCGACGACGTCACGTGCAGCCCGGCGTTCGGCGCGGCGTCCTGGATCTCCACCGGCGGGACGTAGCCGTCACGCCCGGATCGCGGAGTCAGCAGCCACACCACGCCGCCGGTGTCGAGCGTGGTCAGCGAGTCCACCAGTGCATCGGTGAGGTCACCATCGCCGTCACGGAACCACAGGAGCACGGCGTCCACGACCTCGTCGTCGTCCTCGTCGATCAGCGGATCGTCGAGGAGGTCCTCCAGAGCGTCCCGGAAACCGTCGTCGACGTCATCGTCGACCCCGATCTCCTGGACGAGGGAATCAGCGGAGAGACCAAGCTCCTCCAACAGGCCCGACGTGTCGACCACATTGGTCGCGGCGTCGTAGGCGTGTCCGGTCTCGGCGCTCAACGGATCCTCGGCAGGGGCTGCCTGGCTCACCTGGGGTGTCCCTTCCTCTCGTGACATCGGGTGGAGGACCACGGCATGTGCCGCGCCTCTCACAGGCAACGTTACGTCGCCGGAGCACCGGGTGGGAAGTGCGACACCGGGTGTTCCGGGTAGAGTTGCCATGACGACGCGTGCCCGCACCCTGACGGGCGCGTACGACCTCGACAGCGCTGCCGGGCGTGACCCCTTGTGTCCGGGTTCTCAGTGCTGACCATCGACCCTTTGAGAGAGGTATGTTGTGAGCGCTGGTGAAGAGATCTCACATATTCGCAGCGGTCTGACCAACCAGTTGCCGGATGTGGATCCGGAGGAGACTCAGGAATGGTTGGAGTCTT